>NZ_JBBMMD010000023.1:0-4533 GCF_037844525.1 Tepidibacter sp. Z1-5
GGAGGGGTTCCCGAGTTGGCCAAAGGGGGCAGACTGTAAATCTGTTAGCATCGCTTTCACTGGTTCGAATCCAGTCCCCTCCACCATTTAATAACATGCGGGTGTGGCGGAATTGGCAGACGCACTAGACTTAGGATCTAGCGCTTTTAGCGTGGGGGTTCAAGTCCCTCCACCCGCACCATAAGCGGAAATGGCTCAGTGGTAGAGCATCGCCTTGCCAAGGCGAGGGTCGCGAGTTCGAATCTCGTTTTCCGCTCCAAAATATGTACCTGTAGCTCAGTTGGATAGAGCAGTGGCCTTCTAAGCCACGTGTCCGGGGTTCGAATCCCTGCAGGTACGCCATATATACTGGGGATTCGCCAAGTCGGTAAGGCACATGACTTTGACTCATGTATGCGTTGGTTCGAGTCCAGCATCCCCAGCCAATTTAAATTTGACCTATTAGCTCAGTCGGTAGAGCACCTGACTTTTAATCAGGGTGTCCCGCGTTCGAGTCGCGGATGGGTCACCAATAAACACGGAGGGGTGTCCGAGTGGCTTAAGGAGCTGGTCTTGAAAACCAGTGATTCCGAAAGGGACCGTGGGTTCGAATCCCACCTCCTCCGCCAAATGCCCAGATAGCTCAGTCGGTAGAGCAGGGGACTGAAAATCCCCGTGTCGGTGGTTCGATTCCGCCTCTGGGCACCAAGGAAATATGGCGGCATAGCTCAGTTGGCTAGAGCGTTCGGTTCATACCCGAAAGGTCACTAGTTCGAATCTAGTTGCCGCTACCAAATAAAGTGGGCCTTTAGCTCAGTTGGTTAGAGCGCCCGGCTCATAACCGGTAGGTCTGGGGTTCGAGTCCCTGAAGGCCCACCACTTTATTTAGAACAATTATATCGAGGTGTAGCGCAGTTTGGTAGCGCACGTGGTTTGGGACCATGGGGCCGGGGGTTCGAGTCCCTCCACCTCGACCAATTATATGGTGGGTATAGCTCAGTTGGTTAGAGCACCAGATTGTGGCTCTGGGGGCCGTGAGTTCGAGTCTCATTATCCACCCCATATTTTGACCTATTAGCTCAGTCGGTAGAGCACCTGACTTTTAATCAGGGTGTCCCGCGTTCGAGTCGCGGATGGGTCACCAAAAGAATGGCGACATAGCCAAGTGGTAAGGCAGAGGACTGCAACTCCTTCATCCCCAGTTCAAATCTGGGTGTCGCCTCCATAAAAAAATTGACAGTAACAATGAAATATGATAATATATATTTTGTTGTTATAAAATTATGTTCCAAGGTAGCTCAATGGTGGAGCAATCGGCTGTTAACCGATAGGCTGTGGGTTCGAGCCCCACCCTTGGAGCCAAAAGAAAATGCCGAGGTGGCGGAACTNTTTTTTTGTGAAAATAAAATAAGCGCCTATAGCTCAACTGGATAGAGTGTCTGACTACGAATCAGAAGGTTGGGGGTTCGAGTCCCTCTGGGCGCACCACATTGAATTGGGCTCATAGCTCAGCTGGGAGAGCACCTGCCTTACAAGCAGGGGGTCACAGGTTCGAGCCCTGTTGAGCCCACCAATTTAAAAAAACACCTTCATATGAAGGTGTTTTTTAATGTATACTTTTAAGATTATACATAAAATTGATAAGTGCATACAAATATTAATATATAAAGAGAAATTTAATTCATATATGATTTTACCTCAACTAAATTTATAGTTTTCGTATAAAATTAAATATGATTAAATAGATTATTTATATAAAGCACCCCTATTTCTGGACTAAATAATAGTTTGGAAAAGGGGTGCTTTATTAATGGATAAATATAGTTATGATTAAATGAAAACACCTACAAACGCATTAGTATTAGAAATAGAACAGTTTAAAGATATAATAGAAATGACCCCTAATATATACTTAAAAGAAAAGAATGTAACTTAAGTGGCTTATGATTTAGTATATGAAAATAGATCATATTTTATAAGTCAATTTAAGAGTAAATATGGGCACACACCTAAACAATATCAAAAAATAAAACAAAAATGAACTCTTTAGAGTTCTTTTTTTTTCTAAAAAAAGTATATATTTTATCATAAAAGTCTAAAATTAAAATATAAATTTATAGTAGGGAGGGGTACATTTATGAGTATTAGTTTTTTAAAAAAACAGGTGGATGAAAATGAAGAGTTTATGAATGATTTGCGAGAAGCATACATAGATTTAAAATCAGCGGAATCCTTTTTTGATAATGTAAAAGATCCTGATTTAGTAGATTATGCAATATTTAGATTAGAAGCAGCAAAATCGAAATATTCGTATTTTTTAAGAAAAGCAAAAGAAAATGGGGTGATTTATAAAGGGGTGTGTAATGTATAAAGATATTTTCTAAATAGTATTTTATTATAAGATCAATAGATAATAGATAAACTTGGGGGGATAAATATGATTGATGTTTTATTACAGGTAAAGCTCATATTATTATATGGAATCATAATACTTAGCATTTATACTATAGCTTTATTAATGATAGGGCCATTGAAATTGATAGGTAAAATAGGAGCTAAATTAATGGTTGGTGGTTTGTGTATATTTATTTTAAATTATATTTTTAGCATATTCAATATAAACTTAAATATAGGTATAAATTTAATAACATCATTTTGTACAGCTTATTTAGGTGTATTTGGAGTTTTAGCTATATCTTTAATAAAATATTTGCTGTAAACTAATAATTGAATATTTATATTACATAAAACTAGTGCAAAGATATTCATTATAAAAAAGAAAAGCTTGTATTTAGGCTTTTCTTTTTTTATAATGAAGAGTAAATTATAATCCATTTAATTTGCATGAAATGTAATTTGTGTTATGAATTTTAAGCAACGGAAATCTTTACGACTCGTTGGGACATGAAATATGACTTAGCATGAAGCGAAATTTTTATTAAATTTATTATAATAAGGTGGTAAGAAATGATTTATAAGGAGATGATTTTATGTATGTAATATTTAAAGATGATATAATAGATAGTAATGATATAAAAGAAATAATATTGGACAATAGTGAATTTAATATATTAGAAGATATGAGCTTAAGATCTAAAAGGGAAGATATGCTTGCATTTAATATGAGTATAAGTATAGATATATTAAATGAAATGTTAAAAGATGATGGATATGATTTAGAAGAAGAAAACAAAGAGGAATTACTTGATGAATATATGGATTTAGCAGATACTTTAGCTGTTGAATTAGAAGAATATATGCCTGAAAGAACTATTTTAAAAGCATATGCTTACAAGTACGATGAAGTAGAAGGTTGTATTAAATCAATATTTGTTATGTGTCATAGAGATATAGGAGAATTAAAATTAAGTGATATAGTAAAAAGATTGCTGTCTATAGTAGGATAATATGTTCAATTTTAAGTTGTTAAAATAATATGTCTATGAAAATATTTTAAAGTAATCATTAATATTTTCATAGACATATTTTAAATTTTACCTTATCTCTATTTTGGAAAGTTGGAAAAACTAAATGTATTAAACAATAACATAATGGTAATACTACCTTGTAAATGATAAATATAGGAGGTATTATCTATGGAGTTATTATCTAGAAGTTCATTTAGCAACTGTAAAGCTAAATCAATGAGGAAAAAAGGTTTTGTACCTGGAATTTTATACGGTAAAAATATAGAGTCTGTCGGTGTTGCTATGGATAAAAAAGAATTCAAACAAATGTACAGTAAAAATAAAGAGAATAAAGTATTTGATATAGATTTTAACAATGAAGTTCATAAAGTTTATATACATGAAGTTCAAAGAGATACTATGAATGATAAAGAATTTATACACTTTGATTTGCATAAGGTAAACGATGAAGATGTTATTCATACTCACATGCCTATTGTATTGGAGAATAAATCTAAAATAGAAAGTCAAGGATATGTTGTACAACAACAGCTTTTAGATGTTGAGGTTAAATATGGAGCTTATAATACAGCCACACATGTTAGTGGAGATCTATCTTACCTTCAAGATGGAGGATCGCTTACAGTTGCAGATTTAAATATACCGCAAGGAATATCTATTTTAGAAGATATGAATTCAATTGTTGCATCTGTTAACTACCCTAAAGCCTATCAAGCTTTTGATGTGGAAACTGATATAGTGGAGAATAGGTAGTTGAACTCAATAAATTAAAATAATCTTTGGAATAAACACTTAAGGGTTCTTAGCTATATTACTAAAAATATTTAGTTGAGAACTCTCAAATTTAAGATTAAATATACAATTTATTTATACTATAAATAACCATAAAATCAATCTTAAAGATTTAATGTATAAATATAATTAAAAATATATTAAAAAAGTGTTGACGAATGTATCAAATGGTGATATATTATTACTTGTCCTCAACAACGAGGCAAACACGAAACATACAAAGCAAATGAATGAACTTTGAAAATTAAACAGTAGGTTATAAATAAATCACAAACAGTGATTTTCGGAAACAACACATAAAGTCAGTTACTGAGTACTGACAAACTTTTATTTA
>NZ_JBBMMD010000024.1:0-108139 GCF_037844525.1 Tepidibacter sp. Z1-5
AGTGGAAAATCCTATAGATTAAAAGATCATTTTTATCAAGAGAATGAGTAAAAAACTGCACTCTTATAAGATCAAAAACTTACGCTCTAAACTTGACATTTATATTTAAAGGTTCATAATTACTTTTAAAGTATTTAACATGGTCTTCGCTTAGGTCTTTAGGATCTTCATTAACTCTAGATGCTAAGGTTTGTTTATATACACCAATATTATTTAAGATATAATTTAGAACCATTTTTTTATTTCCAAAAGAGTTTATAGTCTTCTTTAAAGATTTTTCATTTTCCTTAAACTCGTGTATTTCTTTTTTGAGTTCTTCTTTTTTTGAATCATTACTGGAGTTACGGATATAGGACTGAGTACTTTTTCTAAGGTTTTTGGATATAGATGCAAGTTCGTTTTGTTTTGAAGAAATATCTTTTTCAACTTCGAGTAACTTAGAGGTTAAAAGACGTTCAAAAACTTCGTTATCACAATCTACTATTAGCTCTGAAAAAATTATTTTAATAAACAGATTTTCTTCTACTTGAGTACAATTTTCACTACAAGTATAAACAAGCTTGGGAATATAGGTATCTTCTTTTATAACAAAATCTTTTTTTAGAACGAACTTTTTTTTACATTTTTCACAATATACAAAATTGTTAAGCAAGATCTTTCTTTTCTCTGTACGATGCCTTAATACTAGATTAAAAAGCTTTAAAGCAGCTTTCTTCCATAAATCGAAATCATCTATAATCTTATCAATGTTATTACAGTCCATAAGTAATTCATCTTTAATTCTATACTCATCCTTATCTTTATCAACAACTTCAATTAATTCTTCTAAAGGAGTTTGACCACAAATAGGCATTTTGGCAACATAAGTAGGTCTTTTTATAATGTTATGTGCAAATGTACATGCATTTTTCTTATTTGGAAATAGCGATTTAATGTCTTGGTTAAAATTTTCTAAAGTATAATCTTTGTTATTTTTCTGTTTCTCTCCAACTTTTAAAAATAGACCAAAAACTTTTTTTACTATAATTGCCTCAGAATCTATTATTGTAAATTCGTGCTTTTTTTCACCACGCTCATATCCATAAGCACATATACTCATAGGAAGATTACCTTGCTCTCTAGAATATTTTCTTCCATCAGCAGTTCTTTGAGCAATTGTATTTGGCTCTAGGGTTGATATAGCTATAAGCATGTTATCTAAGAACTTAGATATATAGTTCTTATCGCTACTTTCAACTTCTAATTCTTTAGCAAATATAACTTTTATATTGTGTTTTTTGAAAATATGTTTTAGATGCATAAAATCTTTGAAATCTCTAGAAAGTCTATCTCTTTTAGAAAGTACAAGAGTTTTAAACATTCCAGCTTCTAAATCACTGAGCAGCTCTTTAAATCCTTTTCTCTCGTAAAATCTAATCTTTTTTCCAGATTCTTTATCTGTGTATTTTTTGTATAGTAGTAAATTCTCCTCTAATAGTTTCTTTGAACAATCATCTATTTGAGCATCAATAGAGTAGTTGGCTGCTTTTATAGATGTTCTAGCGTAAATTGCTGCATACTTATATGGGTCAAAATCCTGAGCTTTAGAACTTTTAGTTTCGTTTTGAGAACCTTTCATCTGAATCTACCTTCCTTGATAAATCATCTTCTAAAAAATAATCTAAAATGAACTTTATAAATTTTTCTTTAGCATCTTCATCCTCTTTGTATTCAATAGTTACAGAATTTATATTTGATCTATCTTTCATAGGTCTTCCTCCTAATATATATTCAAATTTTTTAAAATTATTATTAAGCTATTTTCATCTAATAAAGGGTTATAAATTAATAGCTAAAAAATATGGGTGGAAATTTCATTGTTTTTAAAGCTATTTATCGAGTGTAATATAGCTAAACTGCTATCTTGAGCTATATCACATATTTTGTAGTATTCACAATTAGACTTACAGTATTGATTTGGAGTACAGTCAAAATCTTTTTCTTTTAAAATAAGTTCACATATTTTTGAAATATTTTTTAAAGATTTTTCAAAAACTTCAGTATCTACAGTTTCAGTTATCTTTTTATTTGATGATAAATAGTATAGACTAACTGATTTAGGATAATATCCAAGCTCTTTGTTAGCTAGTATTAGATATATTGATAGCTGTAAATTATCAATAGCTGTTATAGTGTTTCCTGTCTTATAATCTAGGATCTCTACAGTATCATCATTTCTTAAATAGACTTTATCTAGCTTACCGCAGAGAGTGTAATCATTGAAATTTTTGTATAACATTTTTTCTATGATTAGGTTATCTTTTCCGGTATCTTTAGGATTAGAGTAGTAGTTAGATAACATATCTAGACCCCTTAGACCAAATTCCTTTTCTTCTTGTATAGATTCATATCCATCTCTGACCCAGTTCTTTCGAAGTAGGTTGTGAAGTATATCTAATGTTTTTAAATTTTGATCTTTTATAGAATTAAAGTCAGCTAATGCTAGGTGCATACTGTTTCCAAAGGAAATGTACTTGCTAGGCTTCTTTTCAGATAAGTTGAGTTTATCAACATACTTATATTTAAATTTTTTTCGGCATTGTAAAAATGTGTGTATACTTGTATTACTGATGTATAGTTTTTTATTTGTCATATTTATCACTCCTTGAATATAGAGTGTGTAGATTTAAAATGATTATTCATAAATTGAAAAAAATTTTCAATATATGAACGTATACAAAAAATAAAAAAGTTCCTTAAGTTAAGGAACTTTCAGGTTGCTGATATTTTAAATTGTTAAGGTTTCGCATAGTTTCTATATTTGATACGATATTTTTAGTTATACTATACATTGCTTGTTCACTATGATTATACTCCTGGGATAAACTTACAAAAGAGCTAATGATTAAGTTTAAATTATGATTTATGTTTTCTATAGCTTTACCTGATTGATCTTTGGGTTGTTGAATTTGTAGTATGTTATTTTCGCAGTATATGGGGTTTAAATCTAGCTTTTGAAATGTAAATACTTGATCTAAAGGTATATGTAATTCGGTTATAAGTGCATTGAAGAGATCTAACTTAAATATGTCGTGACGTGCATTTTCTAAGTTGTTGATTAAACCAACAGACGTATTTATTTTTTTTGCTAGTGTAGCAGTTGAATATTGTTTAGTGTTTCTATGTACTTTGACTGTAGTAGCTAATTTTTTATAAATTTCACACATGTTAAATCCTCCCTCAAAAGAATTATTAACAAATAATGGATTTGTGATACAATTATTTTATGAAAATTGTATATAGTTGGTGTAGTATATAGGATAGGGTTAACTTAACATTATTCATATAATTACCATACTTGTTGAGCTTTAAGTAAATGATAATGTGTATTATGCAAAGTAAATAGCTTTTGATGTATGAACTTTCACTAAACAAATATCTAAACTAATCTTAGGGATTTTTTAATATTATATTTTAAAAATATTCCATTCTAGGATAATATAAAGCTATGTTATTACACATAGATATTTCAAGAGTTGAACAATGTGTTAATTTACTTCACGATATTGATTCTACATCTACTATAAAAAACAAAAAATCTAAAAACAAGTATTATGAGGTGATTTAATGGACATAACTAATTATTTAGAAAATATTAAAGATGAAATAGGGGATGAAAATAGTAATCGATTAGAACTTTTATATAATAATATAGAGAATGAAACACTAAAAATCATTTTTTCTAAAATCCATTTTGAAGTTAATAGTTTATTAAAGTATATGAATAGTCGATTAAAAAATGGTCATTATACCGCAAATGAAAGTAGGATGCTTTTAAACTATATGGATATAATAGATGGTCTTCAAAGTAGATTAAGGGAAACTAAATTTTCATTTAGTATCAATAGGTACTATAAAGATATTTTAAATAAATGTATGGATTTTTTAGTTGAATATGGAGGTAGTTCTATTCCTAATGGTTTTAAAAAAATTGAATTACTTTTAACTAAGCCTATGTTTGAAATTAAAAATAAAATACAAGTAAAAACTTCTAACAAAGAAACTAACTACAATATAAAGCTGATTGGAGAAGGATCATACGCAAAAGTTTTTAAATATAAAGATAATCATTATAACAGAACATTTGCTATAAAGCGAGCTAAAAAGAACTTGACTAAAAAAGAATATAACCGTTTCAAGAAAGAATATGAAGAAATGAGTAATTTAAATTCTCCATATATAATTGAAGTTTACAGATATGACGATTCAGAAAATGAATACACAATGGAATATGTTGATTATACACTTTATGAATATATCAATAAAAATAATAATACTATTGGAATTGAAGAAAGAAAAAATCTTGTATATCAAGTTTTAAGGGCTTTTAATTATCTTCATAATAAAAGCTTGTTACATAGAGATATTAGTTTGACTAATACTTTGATAAAAGAATATGACACATTAAAAGTAATTAAAATATCTGATTTTGGTTTAGTTAAAACTCAAGAAAGTAATTTAACTAGCATCTCATCAGAATTAAAAGGCTCATTAAATGATCCTAACTTAGAATTATACGGATTTAAAAACTATGAAATTCGTCATGAAACTTATGCCTTAACAAGATTAATATACTTCATAATGACAGGTAAAACAACAATTAATAAAAGTAAACTCAAAAATATTGAATTAAAAAATTTTGTATTAAAAGGTCTAGACAACAATCTTGAAAAAAGATATCAAAATACATGCGATATAAGAAATGCATTTTCTAAAATCAAATTTTAAACAATAATAATCAATATTAGCAAATTAATTTGCACTTGATAACAGCTACTACGTCACTAAGCTTCTAGTCAGAAGGAGTACAGTCAATAAAAGGAGGCTAATTATGGCATTAAAACTTTTTGAAGAAATTAAAGGCTTATCAGAAGATAAGATTCATGAGAAATTCAAACTTATTAAAAATAATGTAATGTTATATGCTGAAAGAGAAGTTTTAAATGATTGGACAAAAGATTTTATAGATAGAGACAACAAAATTGTAAAAGAATTTCAAACTACATTTCATTCTAGCTTATGGGAATTTTATCTATATGCTCTTTTAAGAGAGCAAGGGTTTAGAATTGATTTTTCACAAGAAAGACCAGACTTTATGGTAAAGGAACCATACGAATTTAATATTGAAGCTGTTGTTTCTAATATTAAAATGTACGGGAGACCTGAATCAGAAAGAACATTAGCTGATACAATGGCAGCAATTTCACCAATACATTCTCAAGAAAACTTTGATGATTTAATTGATGAAGCTATTACACGCCATTCTAACTCAATACTTTCAAAGTATACCTTATATCATGATAAATATAAAAAATTAGAATGGATTAAAAAAGAGGTTCCTTTTGTCATAGCTTTAGGATCGTATGATCAAATAGATTATGGAAGAGAATTCTATTATCCAATGATGGCATTGCTATATGGTCAATACTATAATGAAATAAATAAAGAATTTGAACATCTTAAATATGTTATTAAACCAGGTACAGATAAAAAAGTACCTATTGGAATATTTAATGATTCAAAATTTGAAGATATTTCTGCTATTATCTTCTCATGTACAATTACGTGTGGAAAGTTAACGTCATTAGCAATTTCAAGGGGAGATAGTTTCTCTCAGTATAATCAAGTAATAAATATTAGACATGATATGAATTGGCCACATTATAAAACTCAAATAGTTAGTAAAGATGATCCAGAAGAATTATCTGATGGGTTATTCATTTTTCATAATCCAAATGCTAAAAATAAACTTCCTAGAGATGTATTTTCAAAATCTAACGCTGTTCAAATTTTTTACGATCAAGGGTTAAGGATAGAGTCAAATAGTTTACCGCTAGTGGCACGTATAAACATGTCAAAATTATTTATTAATTCTATTATAGATGATGTACTAAATGAGATAAACTTTAATTATAATAGAGATCCTGATCTAGAACGTTTTATAAATTTATTTAACTCTATAAAAATGGAATAGTTTATATAATATATATACCCACGATTCGTATGAAAAGTACAATAGGCATACCTTTAAGATACGTGTTAAAAGCATTTTGAATCTCAAAATATTTATAATTTGAAAAAGGTATAATTAGTTTTTTTTCATAGAAGTTCGACCAGTGACAATCTCATTTACAATTTTTAATATTAAATTTCTAAATTTATTGAAATTGAATCTGGAAATATTAAACAATGAGTTTTTGCTTCATGATAATTTCACTGGTAAGGGTAGCACCAGCAATCGTGTCAGCAAGTACAAAGTAGGTAGTTAAATTTTATATTATTTTACAATTTTGATACGTGCTATGCCTTAAATATAAATCTAAGGCATAGTTACAGTAGAACGTAAAATAAATCTTATTTTTTCACAACTAGTATCCTATAAACTTTTGTTTACTATTAATTTATATTTAAAATCAATATCCACTAATATTTTTTCTAATATATCAACAACTTCACATACGTTTACGAATATTAAGTATTTCATCTTTATTTGATGTATATAAGATCCTTCTTTTCCGTAAATTGAACCTGGTCTTATAATATGAAATAATCTGTTTCTATATTGATATAAGTTCTTATAATTTATACTTTTCACAATCATTTCCATATCATTTATGATTGGCATATTTGATATACATTTTTTTTCTTTAGCTAATTTTATTGATTCCTCAAAATAAAAATGCTTAGGAGTATTTTTTATATCATATAATTCTATAACTAATTTACCTAATTTATCATAGCATGCATATATTCTAGAAATTGAAGCATATATAAAGTATTGTTCATTAATTATATGCTTCTTACCTGGATAAAATTGATAAATGCTTCCATTAGAACAATTTTCAATATCAAGCAAACATTTATTAATTTCTTTTACTCTAGATATTATGTCATGAAATAAAGTTTCAATTCTATTAAAATTTGTAGATTTGATTCTTAATGATTTTCTTTCTTCATCTAGATTAGAATGATTTGTTTTTTTTATAATTTTTGATATATTATTTTGTAATGTTATTAATTGTACGTGATTAATAGAACTTATTGGATTCATTTCATAGATTATCTTTGATTGATTTTCTAAAATATCTACTTTTAAGCTCCTATGAACGTTTATATCATTGTTTTGAATGATTACTTTCTTTTTAAATAATTGTATGATTTTTATTATAACATCAAAAATCACTTCAATAGTAGAATGTATATTCTTTGTACTTGGCTTTAAGTCTTTATCTAAATTATGAATAGAACTTTCCTTATTCAGAGTTAGTTCAGACATAATATTTAAGTATTCTGAAATATCATGATCATTATGTTTCCTCATATTATCTATTTTATTAAATAAACCAGTACTTTTTATTTTGTATATATCTTTGTATATAGCTCCACCTTTGAAATCATTGCATTTTTTTAATTTGTTATATAATCTATCTGATGTATTTATATTATTTTCATCAAATTCTATTTCAAATAATGTTGATATAATATAGATTAATCTTTCCCAAGCACTGACTATATGAAACACTGCATTATTAATCATAAACCTTCCAGAATAATAAATATTATAATTATATCTTTCGGTTACAAATTCATATAATTCCAGCTCGTTTAGTGATTGATTTGAAAAAAAATGACAATCTTCAATTAAATTTAATAGATATTCTATATCATTTATAATGGAAATAGACTCTCTATCTTCTCTATCTGGAAACTTTTTGTAATAACTAACTACAAAGTCATCTAATAAACTATCTATCTGATTAGACTTATTAAATCCATCATATATTTTTTCATTTTCTTTTTTTGAATATATGTATGATTTATTGAATTTAAGTATTTCTTTTAGAATTTTATTAGAAGATTCATCTATAATTTCAAAATTTTCATCTAATTCCTCATCTGTATAATATCCTTGAAAATCATCAGTATATATAATTTTTTCTATCACATATTTATCATCTATACAGTTAAAACAATTAGAGCATTCACCGTAGCTATCATGTTCTAATCTAAATGAATAATAATGACATTCGTTGCACTTGAATTTTTTTCTATAAGTTAATCCATTATACTTTCTAAGCATTCGCTGCCACATATTTACCCTCCTGTTTATATATATTTATGATGTTTTGTTAATATTAGAATTCTGTTATTTCTCTTGTATAATACAAAAATGAAGTAAATGTATTTTCAATATAAGATGATGTATAGTTCTCAAAATTTTTTATAATTGTATATATTTAATAACTCTGATCTTTAAAGTTATACTTTATAATCTATTTTAATCTTTAACAGCAAATTATAGTTTCTTTTAAATAAGTATATCTGACTTAAAAGCATATTTTTATATCTTAAGCTCTTTTTCGAAGTACCCAACTTTTAACATTTCACCATATGTATCAATTATTGACATACTTTTATGATACTCTAAGGATTTTTCGTATGATAAACCTGAATGAAAGACAGTCATTCTAACTGAGTGTAAAAAATTCTCATATCGTTCTAAAGTTGGGTTATCAGCTAACTCCCTTAAACTAGATCTGGATACAATAGGATTAGGATTAAACTCCTTAAACAAGTTAATTATTTCATAACTCTCTTTTTTTGAAGCCTTTTGTCCCTCAATTGATCCTCCTACTTTATTCCATATAGGGAAACTTGAATGAATTTTTCTATATGCTTCAATCAATACTCCTTCAACTCTTTTTATATGTTCTTTACCTTCATTTCCAATATAATTTTCAATTGGAGACCATTTATCAAAAAAACCTTCATATTTTTTTTTATTTTTGGATGTTATTGGTTGAGACAATGGTGACTGTACAAATATTGAGAAACCAAGTTTTTCATGAGATTTAAAATAATCATCTATTTGTTTTTTTTTACAACTATTATCATCAATTGCTATTAACCCATTATGTTGTTTAAACCTTTCACATAGATCTACGGCTAATCCTATATAATACACTTGTTTTGTATAGTAATTCCAATAACAATATACACCTGCTGAAGCCCATCCATAATTATCCATAGGACTGCATAATTCATCCAATGCCTCAGCGATTATATCTTTTTCATCTTTTTTATATGCATCAATAATAATTGTTCCAAACAATCTAATCCCCTCCACTTCAATCAAATTTTACATAATAATTGACTACTGATACTAATAATTCGTTTTTTATACATTTCAGGATAGTATTTGCTAATCCATGTTTAGTAACCTTTATTTATACTAAGATGATTTTATAGTACAATAATATGACAAATTTTACAATTATAAATAATATACAAAATGTTATTTTCTATACATTAGGCCTTAACATTTATTTTATAAAATATTGACTTTAGATAAACAAAACTAAATAATTTATCTATAATACCATATACTTTGCGTCTGAGTACACATATACTAGTATTACCCCTCTTAATATCTTATTTAATATATATCCCATCTCGTCTTACTCTATATTTTTTATGTAACTCAATCCTCTAAATTCTTGTTTTTCTAAAGATCCTTTATCTAAAAAACTTTAAAAATCACAGTTTGCATATAATATGCTGCTAAAAAACAAAAACTAGTTAATCCTATGCTAATAATTCATTATCTAAAATTTTAATTAATATAATAAATTATATTTTTTCTATAATTGGTCTATAGATCATAAATAGGTGACTGTAAAATTCCGTAGACCTAAAGTTGAAATAAACAGTTATTTTGAAGACATATATATTAAATGGAAATCTGAAAAAATTACAGATGTTAAGGCTATGAATGTATTAAATATGATTAAAAGTATTTTTTACAAAAGGGTGAAAGAGTATCAATCTAGTAAAAAATTATAAGTTCCTTTCTAAAACTCATACTATATCTATTTATGATAAAATAAATAGATAGATTTCAAGTTTATTAAAGTTACGAAAGTTTATATTTTACTCAAGCAATATATTTTTTGATACAACCTCTCAAAAGCCATCATTTATCAACAAACTATATATAAAATTTATTTAGAAAAAATATCCATGAATTTAATGTAATTAAAATATGATTTATAAGAGATGTTTGTAAATGTAGCTTTAGAGATATTACTAAAACTATATATTAAAAAATACAAAAAGGAAAACAACATAATTAAAGGTGATTTATGAAGTAATGTATATTGGTATAATAAGGTGAATTTAACAATATATAGTAGATATTATTGGAAAAATCATAGAATTAAATAACGGTAAAAAGTAGCGGTTTTGTACATATAGATAACAAAATATTAATGAATCATATGGAAAAAACAAGAAAAAAGTAAAAAATAAGAAGGTCTAGTAATTTATAAAATATAGCATTTATAAATTTATCTAATTATCGTATAGATAGACCATAATTATATAACCATATAATATATTTTTCCAAGTGAAGAAGAACCTAAGTAATTGTGTTTTTGTAGTAAAACATCAAAATGGGTGATATTTTAGCTTATAAAATATATGGTAAAAAAAGTAATGAAATCAATAAAATTACATATATCGTGGTATAATAATTATAAAAAATAAAAGGAGATGTATAAATTGAGAAAATGGTTAGTAGTAATATTAATTATTAGTTTACTTGTACAGCCATTAGTAGTATATGGTCAACTAGATAATGACGAGACTACCATTGATTATTCATTTAAAGATATAAAAGGACACTGGGCAGAAGAAACAATTAAATATCATTATAAAAAAGGGCGGGTTAATGGATATACTGATGGAACATTCAAACCGGATAATGATATAACAGTAGCAGAGGCAATTACATTGTTTAATAGTTATCTTGGGTTAGATAAAGAAGATGACCGGAATCAGAATCAGAGTGAAGAAAATAAGGAGTGGTATGATGCACAAGTAGCTAGAGCTAAGTATTATGGTTATATTGAAAAACTAAAATCAAAACCTGATGATAAAGCAGAACGAATAGAAGTGTTAACAATGATGAGTCTTTTAATAGATTACAAAGAAGAAAAGGCACAGGCACAGGGGGGAAATTTTGAAGATTTAGAACAATTAGATGAATCGACAAGAGAATTAGTAAAAAAATTTAGTGAATTAGGTTATATAAATGGTTATAAGGATGATACATTTAAACCTACAGGCACAATTACTAGAGCAGAAATACTAACAGTTTTAGATAATGCAGTTGGATATATAGTAACTAATCAAGAAGATTTAAAAAATATACCAACAGGAACTAAAAAAATCACTATAATCAATGAAAATATAACAATAGAAAACTTAGAAACCAATGCAGAGATATATATATCACCTGGAGTAGAAGGAAACGTAAAAATAAAGAACTGTAAAATCAATGGACAGATTATGGTATCAGGAGGTACCAGTAAACAAGGGATTGAGATAGAAAATACACAGGTAAAAAAGGTAATAATAACAAAATCCAAGGAAGTACCGAGGGTAGAAATAAAAGGAAATAGTAGCATAGAAGAATTAAAAACAAAGACAGAAGCGAGTATTGAAATATCAGGAGAAACAAAAGTAACAGAAGCAAAAACAGAAGCAAAAACAGAACTAAATCTAGATAAAGGAACACAAATAACAAATTTAATAATACAGGGAGAAACAAAAGTACATTCAGAAAAGGGAAGCAAAATAGAAAAACTAGAAGTAAAAGAAAAAGCAGAAATAACAGGAGAAGGAAAAATAAGCAAAGCGATTATAGAAAGTAAAGAAGTAAAAATAGAGAAAAAACCTGAATATGTAAAAGTAGATGAAAAAGTAGGAGAAGTTAAGATAGGAAATAAAGAAATAAGTCATACAAATGATGATGATAAGCCATCTAGAAGTAGTGGTGGAGGAAGTAATCATAAAAGTAATGGTGGAGATACAACACCAACAGACATAATAGCACCTCAGTGGAGTAGTGGATATCCAAAAGCAAATAAAACAAATGAAACAGAAATACGATTATATACAAGTTTAAATGAAGTAGGGACAGTATATTATGCAGTATATGAAAAGAATAGAACGTATAGAGTAGACGAATTAATAGTATATGCTCAAAATAATAATAATTTAATAAGTATAAATAAACCGAACACAGTAGTAGAAGAAGTATATAGTACTGGAATTACAGAAGGAAAAAGTTATAATGTATATTTAGTAGCTGTAGATAGTAACAACAACAAACAATCACAAGTAAAACAAGTAAAGGCAGCAACTAAAATAATACCAGACACAAAACCACCAATAGGATACAGTATAAGTATAGACCAAAGTAAAATAAACAATAGGAACAAAAATGATTTGTCCTTTACATTTGATGGTGCAGAAGTAGGTGCAAAGTATAATTACAGTATAGATGATACAAATGTCAGCACTTCAGCTGTTACTGGGTCTGGAACAATAAGTACTGAAACAGATCAAATAAATGAAATTGATGTCAGTGGGTTAGATGATGGTACGTTGACATTAAGTGTATATTTGACAGATAGTTCAGGCAATCAAGGGAGTAATACGATAGGTACAGTGGAGAAAGAAGCAACTCCTCCAAGTGGATATGGTGTTAGTATAGACCAGAGTGGAATCGACAATACGAACGAGACAGATTTATCATTTACATTTTATGGAGCAGAAATAGGTTCAACTTATAGTTACAGTATAGATGATACAAATGGAGGAACTACAGCTGTTACAGGAAATGGAACAATAAGCACATTAACAGATCAGATAACAAGTATTGATGTTAGTGAATTAGATGATGATACGTTGACATTGACAGTAAATTTAACAGATAGTTCAGGTAACCAAGGAAATAATACTACAGATATAGTAACGAAAGATACAACTGCTCCAACTGGATATACTGTCAGCATAGACCAGAGTTCAATCAACAATGGAAACAAGACTGCATTGTCATTTACATTTACTGGAGCAGAAGTAGGTTCAACTTATAGTTACAGCATAAATGATACAAGTGGAGGAACAAGTGCAGTAACAGGAAATAGTACAATAAGTACAGTAACGGATCAGATATCAAATATTGATGTAAGTGGATTGGATGATGATACGTTGACATTAAGTGTATACTTAACAGATACATCTTGTAATCAAGGTTCTACAGTTACAGATACAGTGGTGAAAGATATTGTTGCTCCAAGTGGGTATTTGGTGAACATAGATCAAGCTAAGATTACAGGAAGCAATAAAACCTCTTTATCATTTATATTTGCTGGTGCAGAAGAGGGTTCAACTTATAACTATAGTATAGACGATGCCAATGGTGGCACTAGTGGAGTGACTAGTAATGGAACAATTAGCACAGCTACAGATCAAATCAGCAATATTGATGTTAGTGGATTAGATGATGGCTCGTTGACATTGACAGTATATTTGACAGATAGTTCAGGAAATCAAGGGAGTAATACGACAGATACAGTGGAGAAAGATGCAACTCCTCCAACTGGATATGCTGTTAGTATAGACCAGAGTGCAATCAACAATAGTAACAAGGCTAGTTTATCATTTACATTTACTGGAGCAGAAGTGGGTTCAACTTATAATTACAGCATAGATGATACAAATGGAGGAACAAGTGCAGTAACAGGAAATAGTACAATAAGTACAGCAACAGACCAAATCAGCAACATTAATGTCAGTTCATTGGATGATGACACGTTGACATTGACGGTATATTTAACAGATACAGATTCTAATCAAGGTGCTGATGCTACAGATACAGTGGAGAAAGATACAGTTGCTCCGTCAGGATATAGTGTTTATATAGACCAGAGTATAATTAACAATAGTAACCAGAATGCTCTATCATTTACATTTGATAATGCAGAAGTAGGAGCAACTTATAACTACAGTATAGATGATACAAATGGAGGAACATTTGCAGTTACAGGAAGTGGAACAATTAGCTCTGCAACGCAGCAGATAACAGGTATTGATGTAAGTGGATTGGATGATGATACGTTGACATTGACGGTATGTTTAACAGATCAATCAGGAAATTCAGGGAGTGATACGACAGACACAGTGACGAAAGATGCAACTCCTCCAACAGGATATAGCGTTAGTATAGATCAGAGTTTAATCAACAGTGGCAACGATAATGCTTTATCATTTACATTTGCTGGAGCAGAAGTAAGGGAAACTTATAACTACAGCATAGATGATAATAATGGAGCTACTCCAGCAGTAACAGGAAGTGGAGCAATAAGCGCTGCAACGGAGCAGATAACAGGTATTGATGTTGGTGGATTGGATGATGATACGTTGACTTTGACAGTAGTCTTGATAGATTTATCAGGTAATCTGGGAGGTAATGCGACAGATACAGTAACAAAAGATGCCACTGATCCGATTGATGCAAGTGGGTATCCAAAAGTGGATAAAACAACAACTGATGGTTTTACTGTACGTGCTAAAGCCAATGAAAATGGAACAGCGTACTATGTTGTAGTTGCTAATGGTGTGACAGCCCCAAGTTCATCAGAAGTAAAAGCAGGAACTGCAAGTGGAGGTGGAGCAGCATTAAAAAGTGGTAGTATTTCATTGAATGCAAATACTGAAGGTACATCTGCAGTAACAGGTTTATCAAGTGGAACGGACTATGATGTATATGTAGTTTCACAAGATTCATTAGCTAACATTCAATCAAGTCCTACAAAGATTGATATATCAACTACAAGTAGTATTCCAAGCTCAATTTCAGTTGCTGTAACAGGTAGTTGGGCTCCTTATGATGAAGCTGGTACTTATTTAAAACTAGAGGATAATTATAATTCAACAGATAGACCAAGATATTACTACAAGAGTAAGGATGGCTATGAATATTATATATTCTGGAGCACAAATAAGTGGGTTATTAGCGACTTATCGGGGTCATTCCATGAGAATACGGATTCATCAATATTACCTCCAAAAATCGGTTGGTGGGGTACGGATGGTGATAGTCAAGCAACGTTATCTTATTAATGGTGTAATTCGTTTTAATAAGCAGATAAACATTATTTTTAAAAGTTTGATAATTTATCGGTGAATATGTTTCTATAAGTTATAGCACAATAGATATTAATAAAAGTGTGGCATTCACAAATGGAATGCCACACTTTGTTTATTGATAAGTATTATTATTGATGGAGTTGGTGCTTGTGATATAGATTATATCATTCTAAATTGAATATGGGATAGTATAGAATCTCAAAAAATATAGAATCTTTTCAATACCAATAGGTATTATATGGTAAAAAGTAGCGGTTTTGTACATATCGATAATACTATACTAATGAATAAAATAGCATCTGATGTTGCTATTGAAGTACAGCAGCAATTAAAGCAAATAAAAACTACATCTGCAAATGTTCCTTTAGGTACAGCTTTTAAAAGTTCTATATTGGCTAAGTATGGACCTAAGTTAAAGATAGGTGTTCAGCCTGTTGGAATAGTTAATGTGGATTTTAAGACGGAGTTTGATTCATCAGGGATAAATCAAACTAGACATAGGATATACTTAATAATAAAGACTAAGGTAAGGGTTATAATTCCGTTCACATCATCATATAAAGAGGTTTTAAGTCAAATGCCAGTATGTGAAACTATAGTAGTTGGTAGAGTACCTCAAAACTATGTAAATGTTCCTAAAGAAGAAATAGGAAATCTTATTGAGCCTAGTGTAGAGTAGATAAATTATTTCAATATTATACCATATAAAGAATAATGCTTATTAGAATTCTAATAAGCATTATTTTTATATGGTAATCGTATTATTTCTCAGGCAATAAGTTTCAAGTTTTGACAGATATTTGATTTTTTGTGGATTCACCTTTTTTGTAAACTTTGATTTACGAGAATAAATGGCTATGTTCATAAAATATCTCCTCCTTGCTATGGTACAAGTATATGAGTGAAGAAAGATATTTATATTTATTAATTCCTTTATGATAGAAAAATATTAGTTATTGATGAAATTAGTTAATGGTTTAGATGGGAATATATAGTGTTAAGCAAAATCAGCTAACATTTTAATGAGAATCATTTTTAGATGTAGCTGCTTAGAGTTTGGAAAAATTCAAGTAATAGTACAAATTTATTCCCTCATAAACTTGTACTAATGGGGGAGATAGAATGGATATAAAGGTTAGTTTGATAATAGATGGAGAAAATTTTGATGATATATGTTATGAAAAGCAATTACAAATTAAGAATAAAATTACGGATAAGGTTGAAAATTGGGCTATAGATATAATACAAAAGAGAATAAGAGAAGGAAAAAGTGATATAGATACACTGTTGGATATAGAATCATAATATTTTAATAAGAGCTAATAAGCTCTTATTTTGGTTTAAAACAGGCATTTTATAGTATATAATATTAATAAGAAGTATGATGAGTATACTATATCTAAACTGGAGGTGAAGTTATGATGAAAGGATTATTAGATCCTAAAATAGATTTTGTATTTAAAAATATATTTGGGTCAAATAAGCATCCTAAAGTATTGATATCATTTTTAAATGCAACTCTAAAGCAAAAGGACTTAATAACATCAGTTGAAATACAAAATACAGATTTAGAAAAGCATTTTTTAGATGATAAATTTTCTAGATTAGATGTAAAAGCAAAGACAAGTAATAATGAAATAATAAATATAGAAATACAATTAAAAAATGAATACAACATGATAAAAAGAAGTCTATATTATTGGAGTAAGCTATATGAAGAACAGCTAGGAGAAGGTGATAATTACTCTAGCTTGAAAAGAACTGTATGTATAAATATACTTAATTTCAAATATCTTAAAAATGATAGATTTCACAATGGGTATAGATTAAAAGAACTAGAGACTAATGAAGAATTAAGTGATGTAATAGAGATACATTTTATAGAAATACCAAAGCTTAAAGAAAATAGTGATGAGAAGGATATGCTAGTAGCTTGGACTGAATTTTTAAAGAATCCAGAGAGTGAAAAAGTTAGAAAGCTAGAAATGAGCATAGAAGAAATAAAAGAAGCTAAGGATGAATTGGTAAGAATTAGTAATGATGATGAGCAAAGAATGATATATGAGATGAGATCAAAGGTACTAAGAGATAAAGTAAGTTCACTTAATAAGGCAAAAAATGAAGGTAGACAAGAGGGAGAAAAATTAAAAGCATTAGAGATTGCTAAAAGTCTACTAGATATACTGGATATAGAAACTATAGCGTCTAAGACTGGACTTAGTATAGATGAATTGAAAAAATTAAAAAATTAAATAAAGTAAGATATTCAATAAGACCTATTTTATATAAAATAGGTCTTATTTTTCATTGAATATATATGGATAAAATTGTAAAATGGTTATAGCATTTGATTTAATAGTTAGGAGATTATAATGGTTATTGGATATTATAAGAAGGAATAAGAGTAAATGGTATATTATACAAATGGAACGAAATTAAATCTTGGAAGTTTGAAGATAATAAAAACAATAAGATTTTATTCGAGTTAGATAAATGAAATATAAAGTTTAGTATTAATGAAAAATATAATGAAAGAGTTGAAGAACTGTTAAATGAGTATATAATAAAATTAAGATGATGAAGCATTCGTTACATGGTTAGAAGCGGTAATAGAGGATGTGAATACACTAAGATTAGCTTTTGCGATAAGCAATTATATTCTCAAATAAAAAATGAAATAAAATCACGATTAAATACAATTGACAAAAAAGTATTTCCTTCTTCTGGGATGTTTTATGTTGTATTAGGAATAGTAGCTGCATTTAGCTTTATTTTATAAGTAAATAGAGAATGTATTATTCATGAACTTTAGAAATTGTATTATATTGCTTCAGAGCATATATACCAGTAGAAAAATCACCTTGTCCTCGAGAATAATTTCTTCCATCAGCAGTTTTTTTGGCAATTGTATTTGGCTCTAGGGTTGATATAGCTATAAGCATGTTATCTAAGAATTTAGGAGTTTTTTATGTATTATAATTCTTCCCACATATATTCTATTGTGTTATCATCAAGTATTTTATATTCCATTTGGATATTATTAAATACCTTGATTAAATCTATATGTCTTTTATGAGATATTGAAGTAAACTGTGTTGTTAAATTATAATACTTGTTCATACTCTCTGGGGTGTTTGAATTTACTATGTCAAAAGAATAAAATATCATATCTACACAATAGTTTAAAAGCTGAAGAGTATATGTATGATAATTTTTTAATTCTTCAGGTGGTGTTACCCCTTCTAAAGTAGTTATTATTTCTTTAAATTTCACCTCATATGAATTTAAGGTATTTAAATAAGTATATTTACTTTCTTCATTTTCAAAGCCTTTATCTAAGCTTTGGTTTACATACTCAATAAATTCCTTTAATTTTAAATCAATTTCTTTTGTTTGTTTTAAATAACTTACTACTTCTTTATGTTTAGATCCATTAAAGCTTAAAACGGGTGCTGTGGCAGGAATACTTCTGTTAGTTATAGAATGAATAACTGGATTTAACCAAGTCGATAGGGCATAGAAATTCCAGATAAAGATTAATATACTACATATACTAATGCTTGATATTATTACTTTTTTCTTTTTTCGTTTTGAGTAATAACCAGAAATATGATCTTTTTCTATATAACTATAAAAAGTTTTTTGATCTTTATTTTTTGCTTCTTTTTCTATTTCTTTCATTTGTTTTCTAAAATTCTTTTGTGTTTCAGTAGCCATATTAAACTCCTTTGGGATAACATATTATATATTAAAATAAAAACATACAAAAATAGTATCTCAAATAATACTTAATTTGTAAATATATAGAATGGTAACTAGGTGTTCAGCCTGTTGGAATAGTTAATGTGGATTTTAAGATGGAGTTTGATTCATCAGGGAGAAATCAAACTAGACATAGGATATACTTAATAATAAAGACTAAGGTAGGGTTATAATTCCTTTCACATCATCATATAAAGAAGTTTTAACTCAGATGCCTGTATGTGAAACTATAGTAGTAGGCAAGGTACCTCAAAACTATGTAAGTATTCCTAAAGAGGAGGTTCCTAATATAATTCAGCCTGGTTCAGAGTAAAGAAAATATTTTAGTATAATAGATGGAAAAAACTTCGATAATATACCGTATGAAAAGCAATTAAAGAGCAAGGATCGTATTACGGATAAAGTGGAGGCTTGGACTATAGATATAACATAAGGATACATAAATTACTATGGTGGAGAAGTTCTTCGATAGGGAATATAAACCTAGTTAGATGGATATATATCCTTGCATGAATCTAATATTTCTTTAGCAATAAGATAACAGTCTTCATAACTTTTTTTAAAAATATCTCTGCTAAAATAAAAAACAAATGTATTTTCTATATGTTTAGCTAATTCTTCATAGCTTGTATTATCAGCTAATTCTTTTGAAATAGCTTCTATTTCAGGATGATATTCATCATCTGGACACATATGTAGAAGATTTATTGGATCCCACTTATCGATTACTTTTTTTACAATACTATTCATTTTAATAGTCTCCTTTCAATAATAATGCGAAACTTAATTTGAAAACATTCTGTGAGCTAATTGCATCTGAAAGTACAAAAGAACTAATTAATAAGCTTACAGAAAATATAATTATAGCTGTTGATAAAGTATTATTTTTTGCATAAATTTCAACTCCGTAATTAAACTTAGTCAAAATATTTATCTTTTATAAATATAAATTAAATTATAATATAAATGTAAAAATGATACATAAAAGTTCTTTTACACTAAATTTAAATTTTATTTAACATAAGTATTTTATAGTATATAATATTAATAAGAAGTATGATGAGTATACTATATCTAAACTGGGGGTAAAGTTATGATAAAAGGATTATTAGATCCTAAAATAGATTTTGTATTTAAAAATATATTTGGATCAAATAAGCATCCTAAAGTACTAATATCATTTTTAAATGCAACTTTAAAGCAAAAGGACTTAATAACATCAGTTGAAATACAAAATACAGATTTAGAAAAGCATTTTTTAGATGATAAATTTTCTAGATTAGATGTAAAAGCTAAAACAAGTAATAATGAAACAATAAATATAGAAATACAATTAAAAAATGAATATAACATGATAAAAAGAAGTCTTTATTATTGGAGTAAGTTATATGAAGAGCAGCTAGGAGAAGGTGATAATTACTCTAGCTTGAAAAGAACTGTATGCATAAATATACTTAACTTCAAATATCTTAAAAATGATAGATTCCATAATGGATATAGATTAAAAGAATTAGAGACAAATGAAGAATTAAGTGATGTATTAGAAATACATTTTATAGAGATACCAAAACTTAAAGAAAATAATGATGAGAAGGATATGCTAGTAGCTTGGACTGAATTTTTAAAGAATCCAGAGAGTGAAAAGGTTAGAAAATTAGAAATGAGCATAGAAGAAATAAAAGAAGCTAAAGATGAATTAGTAAGAATTAGTAATGATGATGAGCAAAGAATGATATATGAAATGAGATCAAAGATACTAAGAGATAAAGTAAGTGCACTTAATAAGGCAAAAAATGAAGGTATAGAAGAAGGTATGGAAAAAGGTATGGACAAAGGTAGACAAGAGGGAGAAAAATTAAAAGCAATAGAAATAGCTAAGAGTCTACTGGATATATTAGATATAGAAACTATAGCGGCTAAGACTGGACTTAGTATAGATGAATTGAAAAAATTAAAAAATTAAATAAAACACGATATTTAGCAAGTCCTATTTTATACAAAATAGGGCTTATTTTTGTATAACGAATACCACGGATTATACTCGTGGTTCTAAAAAGCTTATAGCTATGAGGAGAAAAAAATAGAACCTCCAATGTAAAATGGAATTAGGTTTGCCGACCAAAACCATTACAAAGGAGGTTCATCCATTATGGATAATAGTAGTTTAGCACATACAAAGTGGAATTGTAAATATCATATACACATGCTAGTAAGCATACCTCCTAAGTTAAGTGTGTCTCAATTTATGGGATATTTGAAAGGGAAAAGCTCATTAATGATATTTGATAGGCATGTAAATCTAAAGTATAGATATGGGAATAGACAATTTTGGTGTAAGAGATATTATGTAACAACGGTTGGAAGAAATAAGAAGGTAATTGAAGAATATATAAAAAAGCAAATACAAGAATATATAATGCAAGATCAAATAAGTCTGAAAGAATGCATAGATCTTGTTTACGGGTGGTCCTGATTAACTTTATTTAAAACGGAATTTTTGCATTATAGATGTAACTAGACAAGATATTTTTCTAAGTAAAGAAGATAAGGCTAGTGAAATTGAAAATCCTTTTCGCAATAAAATACAAAATGGTGATTTTTAGCATATGAAAAATGTTTAAATAAGTAATAGCATGATTAATATTCCAATTGAATTTTCATATAATAATTATAAAAGAATAAAAGGAGATGTATAAATTGAAAAAACGGTTAGTGGTGTTATTAATTATTAGTTTGCTTGTACAGCCATTAGCAGTATATGGTCAAGTAAATAATGACATGACTGGTATTAATTATTCCTTTAATGACATAAAAGGACACTGGGCAGAAAAAACGATTAAATATCATAATGAAAAAGGTAGGATTAACGGATACGCTGATGGAACATTCAAACCGGATAATGATATAACAGTGGCAGAAGTTATTACATTGTTTAATAGTTATCTTGGATTAGACAAAGAGAATAATCAAAATCAGAGTACAGAAAATAAGGAGTGGTATGATGAAGAAGTAGCTAAAGCTAAGTATTATGGATATATTGAAAAACTAAAGTCAAAACCCGAGGATAAAGCAGAAAGAATAGAAGTGTTAACAATGATGAGTCTTTTAATAGATTACAAGGAAGAAAAAGCAAGGGCAGAGGGGAAAGATTTTAAAGATTTAGAACAATTGGACAAATCGACAAGAGAATTAGTAAAAAAATTTAGTGAATTAGGTTATATAAATGGTTATAAAGATGATACTTTTAAACCTACAGGAACAATTACTAGAGCAGAAATACTAACGGTTTTAGATAATGCAGTTGGATATATAGTAACTAATCAAGAAGATTTAAAAAATATACCAACAGGAACTAAAAAAATCACTATAATCAATGAAAATGTAACAATAGAAAACTTAGAAACCAATGCAGAGATATATATATCACCTGGAGTAGAAGGAAATATAAAAATAAAGAACTGTAAAATCAATGGACAGATTATGGTATCAGGAGGTACAAGTGAACAGGGGATTGAGATAGAAAATACACAGGTAAAAAAGGTAATAATAACAAAATCAAAGGAAGTACCGAGGGTAGAAATAAAAGGAAATAGTAGCATAGAAGAATTAAAAACAAAGACAGAAGCGAGTATTGAAATATCAGGAGAAACAAAAGTAACAGAAGTAAAAACACAAGCAAAAACAGAATTAAAGCTAGATAAAGGAACAAAGGTGAAAAAATTAGTAATAGAAGGAAGAACAAAGGTAGAAACAGAAAAGGGAAGTAAAATAGAAAATTTAGAAGCGAAAGAAAAAGTAGAAATAAAAGGTCAAGGAACAATAAGTAAAGCAGAAATTAAAAGTGAAGGTGTAACAATAGAAAAAAGACCAGATTATATAAAAGTAGATGATAAAGTAGATAATGTTGAGGTAGGAAATGATAAAATAGATCATACAAATGATGATGAATCATCAAATAAAGGAGGAAGTAGTTCAAGTAGTGGCGGAAGTTCATCAACGGATACTATAGCACCAGATTGGGCAATTGGATATCCGTTTGCACAAATGAAAACAAAAGAATTAGAAATGAAAATATTTACAAAATTAAATGAAAAAGCAACTGTATACTATACAGTATATGGAGATGATACTACAGTTACTGTAGATGAGTTAATCAATAGTGGCAAAAGTATAAGTATAAATAATGCTAACACAGTAGTAGAAGAAGTATATAATAGTGGACTTGAATCAGGAAAAACATATAACGTGTACTTGACAGCTGTTGACAGAAGTAACAATAAACAAAACAGCGTAAAAAAGATACAAGTATCAGAAATTGATACAACAGCACCCATATTTACAAAAAAAGAAGCAAAACTAGGAGATAGTACAGAAAAAATAAAGCTTACAGTAGAAACCAATGAAATAGGAACAATATACTATATAGTAGTTGAAGACGGAAATGAACCACCAACAGTAAAACAGGTGAAGTCAGGAAATAATTACAATGGTACTGTAATAGTCGCAAGTGGAAATAAAAAAAGTTTAAGTGATGAAGTAATCAGTGGGCTTACAGAAGGAAAGAAATATGATATTTATATAGTAGCAGAAGATGAGAGTGGAAATATAAGTGATACAGTATCAAAAATAAACATAGAAACAAAGAAAGATTTTGGTTCGGGAACTGAATCAGACCCCTATAAAATTTATACAATAGAAGATTTAGCAAGTATTGGACGTATACATCCCGGAACAAATAAAGAATGGAAATTAGATCAACATTATATTTTAATGAATGATTTAAATTTTGCTAATGATACGAATTATACTGATCCAACCACAACCTATTTCGATGATATTAATAGTGATGGTGTAGTTGAAGGATTAAAAGCAGAAGTAACAACAGGAAAAGGTTGGAAACCTACAGGGGGGTTATCAGGTTGTTTTTCGGGAAATGATTTTACAATAAGTAACTTATATATAAATAGAAAAAGTAATAATCAAGGTTTGTTTAGTAAACTTGAATCAGGTTCTGTAGTTAAGAATTTAGGTATAATTGATTCAAGTATAAAAGGAATAGATAATGTGGGTGCGCTTGCAGGGAAAAATATGGGCCTTATAACGGACAGCTACGCTTCAGCCAGTGTTACCGGTCAAGTATACAATATGTCATTATCATTACCAGAGGTACAGGCAGCAAGAGTTGCAAGCTTTAGTACATTGTATGATGGAGTAGCGAGACAACCAGAATTTAAAAATGAATTAATAGCAATAGCAAAAGAACTCACTGGTGAATTAGGAGATGCTTCATCACCAGAGGTACAGGCAGCAAGAGTTGCAAGCTTTAGTACATTGTATGAAGCCATAGCGAGACAACCAGAATTAAAAGATGAATTAATAGAAGTAGCAAAAGAGCTAACTGGAGAATTAGGAGATACGTCATCATCAGAGGTACAATCAGCAAGAATTACCGGTTTTGGTGGACTGTATGAAGCAATAGCGAGACAACCAGAAACAAAAGATGAATTACTAGAAGTAGCAAAAGAGCTAACTGGTGAACTAGGAGATGTCTCATCACCAGAGGCACAGGCAGCAAGAGTTGCAAGTTTTGATAAATTGTATGAAGCCATAGGAAGAAAATCAGAATTAAAAGATGAATTACTAGAAGTAGTAAAAGAGCTAACTGGAGAATTAGGAGATACATCATCATCAGATGTACAGGCAGCAAGAATTACCGGTTTTAGTGGATTGTATAAAGCAATATCGAGAAGACCAGAATTAAAAGATGAATTAATAGAAGTAGCAAAAGAGCTAACTGGAGAATTAGGAGATACATCATCATCAGAGATACAGGCAGCAAGAATTACCGGTTTTAGTGAATTGTATGAAGCAATATCAAGAAGACCAGAATTAAAAGATGAATTAATAGAAGTAGCAAAAGAGCTAACTGGAGAATTAGGAGATACGTCATCACCAGAGGTACAGGCAGCAAGAGTTGCAAGTTTTGATAAATTGTATGAAGCCATAGGAAGAAGACCAGAATTAAAAGATGAATTAATAGAAGTAGCAAAAGAACTCACTGGTGAATTAGGAGATGCTTCATCACCAGAGGTACAATCAGCAAGAATTATCGGTTTTAGAGGATTGTATAAAGCCATAGCGAGACAACCAGAATTAAAAGATGAATTAATAGAAGTAGCAAAAGAGCTAACTGGTGAATTCGAAGATACGTCATCATCAAAGGTACAATCAGCAAGAGTTGCAAGCTTTAGTACATTGTATGAAGCCATAGCGAGACAACCAGAATTAAAAGATGAATTAATAGAAGTAGCAAAAGAACTAACTGGAGAATTAGGAGATACGTCATCACCAGAGGTACAGGCAGCAAGAGTTGCAAGTTTTGATAAATTGTATGAAGGAATAGCCAGACAACCAGAATTTAAAAATGAATTAATAGCAGTAGCAAAAGAACTCACAGGTGAATTAGTAGATGTTTCATCACCAGAGGTACAGGCAGCACGAGTTACAAGTTTTAGTACATTGTATGAATCAATAACCAGACTACCAGAAGCAAAAAATGATTTGATAGAAGTAACAAAAGAGCTTACCGGGGAACTATTACCAAAGGTTCGAGTAGGTGGTTTAGTTGGTATTAACAGTGGAACTATAACTTCTAGTTACACTACAGGAGATGTTATAGGAGGTTGGTATGTAGGTGGTATAGTTGGATATAACGAGGGCAGAATTACTGACAGCTATGCAGTAAATACGAGACTAATACTAGCTAGTGGGAACAAAGAGAAAGTTGAATTTGGTAGGATTGTAGGATGTAATATTAGTACCTTAAAAGATAACTATGCAAACAAAGATATGGAAGAGCCATTTAAAGGGGCTTTCAATTTAAAAGACAAAACGCCTATAGGTAATAATGGAGGTAATCTTGCTTCGTGGGATATAGATGAGAACAGAAACATAACAGTAGTTATTGAAAATTAAAAATTTTAAGTCATAGCATGTGTGGATTAATCAAAAAAGAAGAGCAAATAAGCTCTTCTTTTTTGATATTCACTAATATTCTGATATATATCTGATATAATAGTATTATAGGTAGAACAGTATTATAAGTAGTAGTTATTAAAATATATCGGATAAAAATAGATATTAGGAGGGATTAGATGAAATCTATAGACGGAAGTATTAAAGGTAAACCGAAGTACACAATAAAAGAAGAAGTTGCAAATAGTATAACTCATGGTATTGGAGCTTTATTTAGTATTGTTGCATTGACAATTCTTTTAGTTTATTCAATTTCAGAAAAGAATACTATCTCGATTGTTGCTTTTAGCATATACGGTTTTGGATCAATTTCCTTGTATATAGCATCAACACTATATCATAGTTTTCAACAAGAAAAACTAAAAAAAATATTTAGGTTATTTGATCATTCCTCTATATATTTATGTATAGCGGGAACATGTACACCTATAATCTTATTATGTATGACAGGTTATTGGAGAATAGGTCTTTTGATTGCTATTTGGACAATTGCATTATTGGGAATTACATTTAAAGTTCTCACATTTAATAATTTTGAAAAATATAAGGTATTTTCACTATCTTTATATATATTTATGGGATGGTTATTAGTAATTGCGATAAAACCTATGATTAAAGTGGTTCCTGTTGAGTTTTTTATATGGCTTTTAGCTGGAGGAATAGTGTACACTGTTGGTACTATTTTTTATGCTATAAAAAAGATACCTTATAATCATGCTATATGGCATCTCTTTGTATTAGCTGGTGGTGTTATACATTTCTTTGGGATTTTCTTATACTTGAGATAAAGTGAAACTTAATTCAGAGGGAGCTTTTACTCTAGCTGAATTTGTAGCTGAACTAATGAAAAATCTATTAAGTTCTTATCTACAACCTTGAGAGGATGGATATAGAACTTTTAGCTTTCGAATAAAAAATTTAGATTATAGTATTAAAAAATCACATTTCTTGAATTAGAAATGTGATTTTTTATTTTATTGTTCTTGTCTGTATTGAGGTTCTTCATTTTTTACAAATTCAACTCTACCTTGAACTTGTTGTGCAATATCTTCAGCAGTTTGTGATAGTTGATTAAACATTTGTTTTGCATTTTGATCATCAGTATCTAATGCAAAAGTTTTAAACTGTGATGCTAAACCTTTAGCACCTGCCAACGTTTGTTCTAATTTATTTATTGTACTCATTAAAAATCCTCCTCTGTTATTTTTTCATTAAATATTATTTCCTTTTTTCAAAAATATATCATACTAATAAGAAGTTATTTATATAATATTTATTAACCTTTAGGCTTAAAAATTAGAGATGCCATAAATCCAAAGATTATTGCACATGAAATCCCTGCACTGGTAACTTCAAAAATTCCTGTGAGTACACCAATTATACCAGTTCGCTTTGCTTCTGCTAAAGCTCCTTTAACTAAGGCATTTCCAAAACTAGTTATTGGAACAGAAGCTCCTGCTCCTGCAAATTTTATTAAAGGCTCATACCATCCAAATCCTCCAAGTATTGCTCCTACTACAACTAATGTGCTTGTTGTATGAGCAGGAGTAAGTTTAAATATATCAATCATAATTTGTCCAACAACACATATTGATCCACCTACTAAAAATGCCCAAATGAACTTTTCCAATAGTTAAACCTCCTTTTAAGTCATTTCTATGGATACTGCATGAGCTATACAAGGTATACTTTCCTTTTGTTGATATGAAATAGGAGATAGTAAAGCACCTGTTGCCACAATTAATATTCTTTTTAACTCTCCTTTTTTCATACGATTAAGAAAATGTCCATAAGTTACAGTGGCAGAACAGCCGCATCCACTACCACCTGCCATAACAGGTTGATCTTTTTTATATATCATTATTCCGCAATCTGTGAATATTTTAGGCGGAATTTTTAATCCATGTTTAATTAATAAATCTCCTGCAATTTTATGTCCTATTTTTCCAAGATCACCAGTAGCAATAATATCATAATATGATGGATCAATATTTAAATCTCTAAAATGAGCCTGAATTGTATCAACTGCTGCAGGGGCCATAGCAGCTCCCATATTAAATGGATCAGAAAGACCCATATCTATTACTTTTCCAATAGTAGCTGATGTAACACGTGGTCCTTCACCTTGATCTGATAATAAACCTGTTCCAGCTCCAGTTACAGTCCATTGAGCAGTTGGAGGTTTTTGAGAACCATATTCTGTTGGATATCTAAATTGTTTTTCAGCTGAGGCATTATGACTAGATGCACCCGCTAAAACATATTTTGCAGCTTTACTATCAATTAACAAGCTACCCAAAGCTAATCCTTGCATAGCACTAGAACAAGCTCCAAATATACCTAAAAATGGTGCTCCAAGAGTACGAGCAGCGAAAGAACTTGAAATAATTTGATTCATCAAATCTCCACTTAGAAAAAATTGAATATCTTCTTTTTTAAGTCCAGCTTTTTGAATTGTTTTTTCACAAGATTGTTCTAATAGTTTTTTTTCTGCTTTTTCATAACTGTCTTGTCCTAGCCAAATATTATCATGAAGAATATCAAAATCATCAGCTAAATTCCCCTGTGCTTCAAAAGGACCTCCAATAGCAGAAGAAGAAATTATAACTGGTTTTGAATTGAATACCCACGATTGATGTCCTTTTAACATTTACATCCCACCTAACCATTGAATTGTAATTTTTATAAGAGCAACCACAAATGCTGAAAAAACTCCATAAACAATTACTGAACCTGATAATTTAAACATATTTCCGCCTACTCCAAGAACATATCCTTCACTACGATGTTCAATAGCAGCTGAAGCCATGGTATTAGCAAATCCTGTAATAGGAATAATAGTACCGCCTCCAGCCCATTGAGCAATATGATCATACACACCAAATCCAGTAAGCAAAATTGAAATAATAATTAAAACTGCTGTTGCTGGATCTCCTGCTGTTTTTTCTGTAAAATTAAAGTAGTTAATAAATACCCACTGTAGACCTTGTCCTAGAGTACAAATAAATCCACCAACAATAAATGCTCTAAAACAATTGCGGAGAACTTTTCGCTTTGGTTCTCTAGCTTTTGCAAAATCTTGATATTCTTGTTGAATAGGAGTTAGTTTTTTCTTTTTTTTATTAGACATTTAATCATCACCTTCTAATGTAATAAATAAGGTTTTAGTTTTTTTACAATACTTTGAAGCTTTTGTGCATCATTTGAATACATATCTTTTGCTTTTGGGTTTTCTGTTTCTAATGCAAAGCTAAGAAGATCCGCTTGAGTTTTTTCAAGATTAGCATAAATCAATTCTTTTACTTGTGGCTTAGGAATTTGAATAGAATCTTGAAAAAGATCTACATATAAATCCCCAGAAGAATCTACCTGACCAATAAAAATATTATCTAAAGATACGCCTAGACTTTCTAACTGTGTATTTAACCATCCTCGATTTAATCCCCTATTAGTTAGAGCTTCATCAATTATATTCCCATCTAATATCACTGTTTGAGATTCAGTTTGTGGTGAGACTTGTTTTCCTAAATCGTGTGATGTAACAGGTTTTTTGTCTGATTTTAATAGTAGATTAACTTCACCTGTTGATTCCATTAGAGCAAATTCAACATCCATCAAATTAAATACATTTTTAGATCGTAATTCTCTTAATAATTCTTCTCCAGTAAATCTTACTTGACTTAAATTTTCTTCCATAACTTTTCCATTTTTTATTAAAATTGTTTCTTTTCCATACACCCAATCATGAATTAACTTGCTTGCTAAACATAAATAATCGAGACCTATAGTAAATAAAACCCAAACTCCTAAAGCAATAAATCCAAGTGATAAATTTTTAATTATATTTGCTGAAATTAAAGCAACTAAAATTGCAATAACAGTATAACTAACAAAATTAAACGATGTCATCCTAGCTAATTGTCTTTTTCCCATAATTCTAATAAATAGTAAAGTTAACAAAAATAAACCTACTGATCTCATTAATATTTCAATCCAAGCTTTCATATCTACCTCACCTAATAACCTTTATATTGTGGTTCTTCAAATTCTAAAACTTTTATCCTTTCTTCTAAGTCATTAATTATTTCATTAGTTATATCCAGAGCTTCTTTATATGTTTCTTTTGTCTCTTTATCTTGGGATTGTATTGAATATAGCCTTAAAGTACTTTGAGTACCTTTTAAACTAGCTAAAGTTTGCTTTACTTTAGCACCAACAGACATTATTATCATCCTTTCTAGTGTATAAATTACTTTACATCTATTTTTTGCAATTATTAATTATTCATTCATAATACAAATTTTTAATACATTGTAATAATTCCCATATAACACTTTCGGAAAAATGCATACATTAATTTTTATCAGTACATAATAAAAAATAGAATTGAGGTGAAATAAGTGAATATATCACATATATTGAATTTAACTATTGAATTAATTATTGGTTTTTTTGCATTGCTTATGATTACTAAAGTTTTAGGGAAAACCCAAATAAGTCAAATTACTCCATTTGAATTTATATCTGCATTAGTATTAGGAGAGTTAGTAGGAAATGCTATTTATGATAAAGATATTAATATATTCTATATTTTATATGCAGTTTTCTTATGGGCTTTATTATTATATATAATTGAAGTAATAACACAAAAATTTAAAGGAACAAGAAAATTTTTTGAAGGCAAACCTTCTATTATAATTAGAAATGGACAAATTGATTTTAATGAATTAAAAAAAGAAAAACTAGATATAAATGAATTACAAAGTTTATTAAGATCAAAAGATATATTTTCTATTCGTGAAATTCAGTATGCTATTTTAGAAACAAATGGTTCAATTAGTGTTCTAAAAAAATCAAAATATGATAATCCTACAAATGAAGATTTGAATTTATCAGAAAAACCTGTATATTTACCAGTTACATTTATACTAGATGGAGAAGTTTTATGGGATAATGTTAAAGCCTGTGGATTTGATGAAAAATGGCTTGAAAAACAGCTTCACACGAATAAAATGAGCAAAATAAAAGAAATTCTTTATGCTGAATGGAAGAAAGATGAAGGGCTTCATATCGTACAAAAAATTCTTAATTAATTTTTAAAATTTATAAATAAAACTTCTTAAAAAAGAGAAACTAATATTGATTCAAAAAAGAGGAGGTTTTAATTTTGAAAGTAAGAGATATAATGACAAGCGACGTATCATATGTAACAGTAAATGCTGATATAACAAAAGTAGCAGATATTATGAAATCTTTAGATGTTGGAATAGTTCCTGTTTGCGATGAGAATAAAAATCCTGTTGGAGTAATAACAGACAGAGATATAGTTTTAAGAAGTGTTTCTGAGAATAATAATGTCGATCAACATGTAGGAAATATAATGAGTAGAAATATTGTAAGTGTAAATTCTGATACAGATGCTCATGAAGCAGCTGAATTGATGGCACAAAATCAGATAAGAAGATTACCAGTAGTTGAAAATAATAAAATTGTTGGAATTCTTTCTCTAGGTGATTTAGCAAATGTAAATATACATGTGAATGAAGCGGGTGACGCTTTAAGCTCAATTTCAAAACCAGGAAATGAAATGAGATAAAAAACTAAGAACATTAAAGAAAGGAAGCATTTGCTTCCTTTCTTTAATGTTCTTAAAAAAGAGTACAAATTTATAGTTTAGCAACTAGCTTTTTTTTTAATAAATTTAAATTTGACAAATGGAGGAATAAAAAGTAAAATGGCGAATTGTATATTGTATAATATTGGAAAAGAAAGAGGTGGTTTATATGTCAAGAAAACTTATTATAGTTGCTAGCATTTTATTTGTATTGTGTCCTATTTGTTCTTTTGCACAGGATGTATCCGTATCGTTACCGAGATATAGTGTTGTATTAAATGATTCTAAGGTGGATAATGCTCATTCAAAATATCCTCTTGTAGTGTATAAAGGTATTACGTATTTTCCTATGACATTTTATCAGTGTAGATTTATGGGAATTGAGAGTAAGTGGACAAATGAGGATGGTCTTGAGATAAATAAGAGTGGGGTTATAGGAGAGTATAGGCCAGAGTTAATAAAATCTAAAAATAATAGAACATATACAGCGAGTATTGCTGATTTTAATATAAAGGTCAATGCAAAGAGTGTAGATAATTCCAATGAGGAGTATCCATTACTTGTGTTCAATAATGTGACTTATTTTCCTATGACGTGGAAATTTGCAGTTGATGAATTTGGTTGGGATTATAAATTTGATTCTAAGAAAGGATTATATATAAAGTCGCGTAATTTAGAAGTTAAAAAGTTGGAGCTACCTTATAAGGATGAATATAGTAATCTATGTATGTATAATGGATATTATTATTATGTTGCAAATATTAAAAATAAGAAATATGTATATAGTGCAAAAGTAGATAATGTTAAAAAAACATCTAAACTATATTATTTAAAAGGTGATTATCTAAGCGGTGTTTATTTTTTCAAACAAGATGAAGGAATTTATTTTACATATCATTTAGGTAGTGCTTCAATGGGAAGTGATTATACATACAAGATAAATAAGGATAATGCAGTTGAATATGTTACGAGTGGATTCAGTGATTATATAAAATATAAAGATCGCATAATATGCTATGACTATGGACCATTAGTTTCGCATGGTAATTTATATTATGAAGAAGAAGACTATAAAAGAGAATACATAGGAAATAAAGATTATAAGTATGGAAGGTATGGATCAAGTATAAAAATTATAGGCGATGATATGTATGTAACTGCATATAAACCAGATAGTAATAATGATGAGAATAAAATATATAAGATAAATATGAATACTAATGAAATGAAACAGTTAAGTTCCATTGAAGCTCATGAATTTTATATAGCTGATGATAAAATTTACTTTAAATCAGATAATGATAAAAAGCTTTACTCTATGGGATTAAATGGTGAAAATCAAAGTGTAGTTATAGATGGGGATGTAGGTTGGTTTAAGATTGATAATGATATAATATATTATATATCAGATAAAACAGAGGAGATATTTTATAAGAAAATAGGACAAGAGCCTAAATTACTTATGAAAAAACAGAAGGTAGTTGGAATAGATTTAAGAAGTGATTATATAATATGCGAATTACGAGATAAAGAAGATTATGGGATTGTAGTGTTTGATAAAAATCAAAATGTAGTATTTAAAACTTCAGATAAGGTAGACTCTTATTGGAATGATGGAGATTATATTATATACAACACGTATGATACTAATAATAATTATAGGGTTAAGTTAAAGTAATTATTAAAATATTTAGGTGGATAGGGAGAGGTGGAATAAATTCTAATAAGATTTCTTCGTGGCATTAGCATATTAGATTGATGAAGTGATTTTTTTCACTATGATAACAAAATAGTATATAATCTTAATAAGAAAAAATAGTTATCCGAAAAGGTGGAAATAAATGTTTGAGACAATACAGAATATCGATTTAGAAATATTAAGCTACATTCAAGAAGTTATAAGTAATACAGTTCTAAACAAACTAATGATTTTCATGACTATATTAGGAGATAAAGGTATAATGTGGATTGTTATTTCATTATTTCTAGTAATTAATAAGAAAACTAGAAGGGTTGGAATTATGGCAATGACAGCATTGATTTTAACAGGAATTTTAGGTGAAGGATTGATTAAGCCTTTAGTGAAACGTGCTAGGCCATTTGTTGATCATCCAACTTTTAATTTAATAATAAAAGCTCCTTCCACGTATTCATTTCCTTCGGGCCATACTGCATCATCATTTGCAGTAGCTGGTATTTTAGCAAAAGAATTAAAACAGTATGGAATAGTGTTTTTAGTATTAGCTACATTAATAACTTTTTCAAGATTATATTTATTTGTCCATTATCCATCTGATGTTGTTGTAGGTATTATGATGGGATTAACGTGTGCTTGGATTACTAATAAGGTATTTAATAGAAAAGAAAAATTTTAAGGAGAGTAGAGATACTCTTCTTTTTGTGTAAGTAAATATAAATTGACCGAATCTTTATATGAAGGTATAATCTAATATGTTGAAAAATGGTTGGACATAAAACTAATAACATTTAGGAGGTAAGACATGCAGTATAAAGATGGTAAATATATAGGCATAGGAAATGGATATGGAGGAAGTATAGAAATTCAAGTTGAGATACTTGAGAATAAGATAAATAATATAACAGTAATAAATCATAACGAAACAAAGATTATATCAGATCCAGCATTTGAGCATGTTATTAAAAATATAATAGAAAAAAATACTATTTTAGTTCCTAATGTATCGGGTTGCTCTATGAGTTCTAGAGGAATTAGAGAAGCTGTAAAGAATGCTTTAATAAAAGCTGGTGCGGAAAAAGAAGAATTAGAAGTTCTAATATTAGAATCAGAGAATCTTGAGAAGATTAATGGAAAGAAAAAAATTCTGAATTCTGTAGAAAAATTTGATGTAGTAGTTGTTGGTGGAGGTGGAGCAGGTCTTTCAGCGGCAATTTCAGCAGCAGATAATGGAGCAAAAGTAGTATTATTAGAAAAAATGAATAACCTAGGTGGAAATACACTAGTATCTATGGGTGGAGTTAATATTCCTGAAAATGATGAACAAAAAGAAAATGAAATAATAGATAGTAAAGAAAGTTTCTATAATGATATACTTCAAGGTGGAGATCAAGAGAATTATTTAGATCAAGTTGATATTCTTGTACAAAATGCTTTAGATACATATAGATGGTTAAAGGAAGTTGTAGAAGTGGAGTTTAAACCGAAGAAGCTTATACATTTTGGAGGACACAAGGTTCCAAGAGCTTCAGTGTTTAAAGGAAAATATGCGATAGAGCTTATATCTAAACTAAAAACTAAGGCTTTATCTCTTGGGGTAGAGATTATAACTGGAGTAGATTGTAAAAATTTAATTTGTGATGATAATGGAAGAGTAGTTGGGGTGAAAGCTGTAATTGATGAAAAAGAGATTACTTTCAGTGGTGAATACGGAGTTATACTTGCAACTGGAGGATTTAGTGGAAATGTTGAAATGAGGAAAAAATATAATCCTAAGCTTGATGATAGATATAAGACGACTAATGTTAGTGGTGTAACAGGTCATGGTCACGTTATGAGTCAGGAGCTTGGAGCTAAATTTATTCATATGAACTATATTCAAACTTTCCCGATTTCTAATCCAAATACAGGAGAACTTTCTCATGTTGGTGGTTCTAGATTTGACGGAGCTATATTAGTGAATAAAGATGGAAAAAGATTTGTAGAAGAGTTAGACAGAAGAGATGTTGTTTCTGAAAATATATTAGCTCAAGAGGGACAAGTTGCTTATTTGATTTGGTCAAAAGAAATTGAGAAAATAGGAAATGGAACAATAAATCATGAGGCTGAAGTAAAAAGACTTATGAAAGACAATCTTTTTGGGGAGTTCAAAACTATAGAAGATGGAGCTAAATTCTTCGAAATAGATAAAGATATTTTAAGAAACACTCTAGAATCTTACAATAATTATGTACAAAATGGTAAAGACGAAGAGTTTAATAGAAGAGGGAATTTAGTATCAATAAGTGAAGGTCCTTATTATATTCAAGTAGTCGCTCCAGCAGTTCACCATACAATGGGTGGTGTAAGGATTAACGATAAAAATCAAGTAGAAAAAGAAGATAAAACTATAATTCAGGGACTATATGCTGCTGGAGAAATAGTAGGAGGAACTCATGGTACTAATAGGCTTGGAGGAAATGCTATAACAGAAGTTTTAGTATTTGGAAAAAGAACTGGAGAAAGTATTGTAAGTAATAAATAGCAAAAATGGATATACTAAAAAATAGTTTTATTAAATAATATTAAAAAAATCCCTATAAATAGGGATTTTTGAATTTCTCGCGAAATAAATTTGTTGAAATTCAACTGAAATCTATTTCATTAGTAGTCTTCAGTTCTACAAATCTTTCACCTAAAATATTGTTGTGGTGCTCTATAATTTGAGAAGAACTCAATACTTTACTATCGAAAGTGCTATGGGCATCTTTAACTAAAATATTTTCATACCCCATACTAAATGCCCTTCTACAAGTAGTATCTATACAAAATTCTGTTTGCATACCAGCAATAACTAATTTGCTAATTTCTTGTTTTTTCAATACATCATTTAGAACTGTTTGGTAGAAAGAATCCCATGTCTTTTTCTCTACAATTGTTTCTGATTCTAATGGTTCGACTCTAGGGTGTATTTTCCAAGTTGATTTTCCTCTGCCGAACTCATCATCATATTTTCCAGTATGTTGAACAAATATTACTGGAGTATTAGTTGAACGAGCTTTTTGTAATAACTTATAGATATTATCTAATACTTTTTCACAGTTGTACAACTTAGCATCTTCATATGAAAACATTGCAACTTGTACATCTACAATCAATAATGCTGTCTTATTATTCATTGAACCAACTCCTATTTTATTTTTTATTGTATTTAATACAATGATTATCAGATTATTCCATTCAAATAGTATACACTAAATATATGAATTAAAAAATGAAATTTTCTCCAGGGGACAAATTTGATTATAATAATGCTGGATACATACTGTTAGGATTGATAATTGAACAGCAGACAGGAATGAAATTCCAAGATTATATACAAAAAAATATATTTAAGATATGTAATATGGATGATTCAGGCTATTTTTCACTGGATAAATTACCAGAAAGATGTGCATATGGTTATATTGAAGATGAAGAAAATAATACATGGAGAACAAATATGTATTCTATACCTATTATAGGAGGTCCTGATGGAGGAGCATTTGTTACAGCTTTACATATGACAAAAATTTGGAAAGTTTTATTTGATAATAAAATATTAGACAAGGATATTACTGAAAAACTATTAACACCGCAAGCAAATTGTGCAGATGGTTGGTACTATGGTTTTGGTGTATGGATTGTAAAAAAGGAAGAAAGAATTTATAAGTATTGTATTATGGGAAGTGATCCAGGTGTAAGCTTTAGATCATCAGTATATAAAGATGAAAATATTCAAATTAATGTTTTAGGTAATACAGATTGGGGAGGGTGTACTATTACTAAAAGAATAGAGGAAGAACTTAAGTTAGATGAAAAGAATATAAGTTTCATCATATATGAAAACTATAATAGTGAAGTAAAAAAATTATTAAATAAATATATACAAGTATAAAGTATTTATATGTATTATAGATACTTTTTTAGAATTGAAATTAAATTCTAAGGTTAAACTATCTGTATAAAAATATAGATAGTTAGGAGTGAAATTAATGCAGGAATATGTAAAAGGAAAACCTATATTTACTAGTATAAATAATATCAATAATCAATACCCGTATTTAACGGAGGATTTAGAAACTGACGTAATAATTGTAGGTGGTGGAGTAACTGGAAGTATATGCTCTTATTATATGTCTAAAAATAATATAAAATCTGTAGTGATTGAAAAAGGTAGAATAGCTCATGGAAGTACTAGTGTTACAACATCTCTTTTACAATATGAATTAGATGAAAATGCATCTGAACTTAGAGAGACTATTGAAAGCAAAGATATTGTAAGAGCATACGAACTTGGACTGTGTGCTTTAAAAGAAATAGAAAAATTCGTAGATGAATATGGTAATAAGTGTGATTACATAAAGAGAGATACATTACTTTATACAGCTAAAAACCTTGAAAAAAATGGTATTAAAGAAGAGTATAAATTTAGAAAAGAGAATGGATTTAATGTTGAATATATAGATGAGTCAGATAATCTGTATAATTTTGACTTAAAGGCTGGACTATTGTCAAAAGAAGGAGGAGCTGAGATTGATCCATATAAATTTACTAATCACCTTCTTGAAGTGAGTATGAAAAAAGGTGCCCTTGTGTATGAAAATACTGAGGCGAAAAAAATAGAATATTTAAATAAAGGGGTAACTGTTCATACATCTTACGGATATAAGATTAGGGCAAAAAAAGTAATTGTTGCTACAGGGTATAATACTAGCTTGTTTACGAATGAAAATTTTGGAACTAAGTATAATACATTTAATATAGCTACTAAACCAGTCAAAGAGATTATAGGGTGGAAAGATAGAGTATTGATTAGAGATAATTCGGATCCATACAATTACCTTAGAACTACAAAAGACAACAGGTTGATTATAGGTGGAGAAGATGTGGAGTTTAAAGAAATAGAAAATGAGGATATAGCTTGTGCAAAATATTCTATTTTAGAACAAAGGCTTAAATCTATGTTTAAATATATAGATGATATAGAGGTGGAGTATAAATACTGTGGATGTTTTGAAACGACTAAAGATAACTTGGGATATATTGGACCTGATAAAAAACATGAGAATCTATGGTATTGTCTAGGGTATGGAGCTAATGGAATATTATTTGCTATCTTAGGTGGTATTATGTTGAGTAAATTATATTATAATGAAAAAGATCAGGATATGAGATTGTTTCAGATAAATCGATTTGATAATTAAAGTGTATTACAAAAAAACAAAGTATTATATTATTGACAATTCAAAATGAAAATAATATAATACTTTCTTAATAAGACAAACAAAAATTTAATAGATGTTTTGGATGAAGGCAGCGGGAGAGCGCAATATCACCGAAGAAGTAAATCTTTCAGGTAAAAGGACCGTTGTTGGACAAATCTCTGGAGAGACTCTACGGAGCACCGAAGGAGCAAACTACATTTAATTATGTATGTGAAACTCTCAGGTAAAAGGACAGGGAAATTTTTTCCCCGCTTTTTAAAATTAAGTTACAATAATAAAAGCAGGAGGTAAATGTTATGAATCAAATTAATCAAGTTGCACAATCTATCAATTCTTTTATATGGGGACCACCACTTCTCATATTACTCGTTGGTACGGGTATCTACTTATCATTTAAACTAGGTTTTTTACAAATATTCAAACTTCCATTAGCACTTAAATATCTTTTTTCTGAAGATCCTGAAGCAAAAGACATGAAGGCAAAAGGTGATGTATCTGCTTTTGCAGCTGTATGTACAGCTTTATCAGCCACTATAGGTACAGGAAATATAGTCGGGGTTGCTACGGCAATAAGACTTGGAGGACCTGGAGCTTTATTTTGGATGTGGGTAGCTGCATTTTTTGGTATGGCTACAAAATATGCAGAATCACTTTTAGCAGTTAAATATAGAGTTGTAGATGATAATGGGCAGATGTCAGGAGGCCCTATGTATTATATTGAGAGAGGATTAAAAAATAAGTTTCTTGCAAAATGTTTTGCTGTATTTGGAATAGGTGTTGCTTTCTTTGGTATAGGAACATTTGCACAAGTAAATTCTATAACATCAGCTGTTGAGATAGCTTTTAATGTTCCGGTTATATTAACAGGAATAATACTTACTGTATTTGTTGCTATGGTTACTCTTGGAGGAATAAAGAGTATAGCGAAGGTTTCGCAGGTTATAGTTCCTTTTATGGCTGTATCATATATAATTTGTACATTAATAATACTTTTGTTAAATGCAGGTCAAATTCCTGAGACAATAAGTATTATAATTAAAAGTGCTTTTAGCCCAACAGCTGCGGCTGGTGGATTTGCAGGATCAACAGTTGCACTTGCACTAAAGAGTGGGGTATCAAGAGGTGTATTCTCAAATGAATCAGGACTTGGTTCTGCTCCTATAGCTGCAGCTGCTGCTAAGACTAATTCTTGCGTAAGACAAGGTTTAGTTCAGATGACAGGTACATTCTTTGATACTATAATAGTATGTACAATGACAGGTTTAACTTTAGTTCTTACGGGTATGTGGAGTAATCCAAATGTTGAAGGTGCTGCTGCTACAACTGCTGCATTTAGAGCTGGACTTCCTACTATGCCTATAGTTGGAGAATTAATAGTTACTATAGGACTTATATTCTTTGCTTTTACTACTATACTTGGTTGGAATTATTATGGAGAGAGATGTACTGAGTATTTATTTGGAGTTAAAGGAATAAAACCTTATAAATATATATTTATATTCCTTGTTGCTATAGGTCCTTTCTTAAAGCTTAGCTTAATATGGACAGTAGCTGATATAGTTAATGGACTTATGGCTATACCAAATCTTATAGCCATAATAGGACTTAGTGGAGTTATATCTGCAGAAACTAAGATGTATTTCGATGAATTGAAAAAACAAAAACAAGCATCTTAAAAAATAAAACTCGATGGATTTGATCCATCGAGTTTATTTGTATATATCTATTTCATTATTGTCTATATTGAGTTCTTTTATATTCCAAGTATTATCTAAAGTAGAAGTATATTCTTTAATTTTATCATAAAAACTTATATCATCTTCTTTAATCATCGCCATTATAGTTGGACCAGCACCGCTTAAAAATACTCCTACACTGTTTAAATTTTCACATTTTTTTATTATATTATCATAGTCTTTAATTAAGCTTCCTCTATACTTTTGATGAAGGTTATCTTTACATGCAAGTTTAATCAAATCAAATTGACCGTTAATTAAAGCAGATACCATAAGAGAAACTCTTCCTACATTAAAAACACCATCTTTATAAGGTATTTCACTTGGTAAAACTGCTCTTGATTTTTCTGTAGATAATTTAAAGTCAGGTATTAGTGCACAAAACTTTAATCCTTTTGGGATATTTATTTTACTGCAATATATGTCAGTTTCTTCCTTAATAGAAGTAACCATTCCTCCGAGTAGTGCAGGTGCTACGTTATCTGGATGACCTTCAATTTCTGATGCGATTTTTAATATTTCATCTTTATTTAATTTGCTACCAGCTATTTTATTAGCTGCAATTATTCCTCCTAGTACACAAGATGCACTACTTCCAAGTCCTCGAGATATAGGAATATCATTTTCTATTTTGATTTTTATACCTTTATGTTTGTATCCTATTTTTTCAAAGCATTTTTTCATGGATTTGTATATTAGATTATCTTCATTACAATATTCATCGTCACAACCTTCTATTATAAGACCATCTTCTATTTCTTCAATAAAAAAGTTATTATATATATCAAGGGCTATTCCTAGACAATCAAATCCAGGACCTACATTAGCAGTCGTTGCTGGTATTCTTACATTTATCATATTAATCACCTACACATTCAATATATTATTAATAATAGATTTCATTTTATCTTTTTTACAAATACTACAGTGAACTACTCTTTTGCTTTTTAGTTCTTGTATAGCTTTAGGAATTTCTATATTCGATATATTGGATAATTTATCTATTAATCCAAAGTCAGATAATACATCATAGTTGTTATCTATTGACTTTATAACACTTTCTGGAAATTTAAATGGGCTAGCCGTTGATGCAATTATAGTCTTTGTAGAATCATTAGTTTTTTGTCTGTATTTTTGATAAACACAGTAAGCTACGCTTGTATGCGTGTCTATTACATAGTTAAAATCGTTGTAAACTTCTTTTATAGTTGATGAAGTTTCTTCTTGGGTTGCAAAGTCAGCATAAAAGTGATTTAGTTTATTTTTCATATTTTCATCTATCTCGTATATTCCATTAGTTTTTAATTCTTCCATAAGATTTCTTACTAAGTATGGATTATCACTGCTTATTTCATATAACAGCCTTTCTAGATTGCTGGATATTAGAATATCCATAGAAGGAGATGAAGTAAGCTTAAATTCTCGTCTTATATCATAAACTCCTGTATTTATAAAGTCACATAAAACATTGTTTTCATTTGAAGCACATATTAGTTTATTTATAGGAAGCCCCATATTTTTAGCGTAAAAAGCAGCTAGTATGTTCCCGAAGTTTCCAGTTGGAACAACTACGTTTATTTTTTCGTTTTCTTGTATATCTCTGCTTTTCAATAGTTGAACATATGAATTCACATAATATACTATTTGTGGAACTAATCTTCCTATATTTATAGAGTTAGCGGATGAAAGTATATAGTTTTTATTAGATAATAGATTATTGAATTTTTTGTCTGAAAAAATTTCTTTAACACCTCTTTGAGCATCATCAAAGTTACCATCTATACCTATTACATGAGTATTTTTACCATCTTGAGTAACCATCTGTTTTTCTTGGATTGTGCTTACTCCTTTTTTAGGATAAAAAACTATTATTTGAGTTTTTTCTACGTTATTAAATCCCTCTAGTGCAGCTTTTCCTGTGTCTCCAGAGGTAGCTGTTAATATAACTATTTCTTTTTGTATATTTAAATTTTTACAAGAAGCTTTTAAAAGATGGGGAAGTATAGATAGCGCCATATCTTTAAAAGCGAGAGTAGATCCGTGATAAAGTTCCAAAAAGTAATTGTTGTCTATTTTTTTTAGTGGAGCTATTAAATTAGAGCTAAATTTATCGTCATAAGCATTATCTATGCAGTTTTTCAAAGTCAACTCATCAAAGTCTGTAAAAAATTTATTTATTATATAAAAAGCAATTTCTTTATAATTCATAGTCATCATGTCTTTAAAAGCTATATCTATATAAGGAAATTCTGTAGGTACGTATAAGCCACCATCATTTGCTAAGCCTTTTAATATAGCATGCGAAGAGGTGACCTTACTGTTATCTCCTCTTGTACTTTTGTATAAAACATTCATATAATATCACCTCTTAAATAGATTTTAAATTAATAATATAATACAATGTATACTTCGAAAATACAAGTGTTTTTTATACATAAACAAAAAAATTTAAATTGGTTTCCAAGTGATGTTCTATTTAGAAGTAAAGTATATATATTTAAAATTATAATGTTATAATTTAATTACTTAAATAAGCATATATTTAAAAGGAAAATTAAAAGATATATTAGATTATTTAAGTAGATAATATAGAGAGTATCTACGAGATGCTATTTACATTAGAAAGGACGTGATAATAATGTTATATAGAAAATTTGGAAAGACTAATGAAGAGGTATCTATATTAGGGTTTGGTTGTATGCGATTTCCTGTTATAGATGGGAAGAGTGACCAGATAAATGAAGAAGAAGCTATTAAGCAAATAAGATATGCTATAGATAATGGTGTTAACTATATTGATACAGCGTATCCTTATCATGAAGGTATGAGTGAAATCGTTACAGGTAAGGCACTTAAGGATGGGTATAGAGAAAAGGTATTTTTGGCTACTAAGCTTCCATCTTGGCTTATAAAAAGTAGAGAGGATATGGATAAGTACTTAAATGAACAGCTTGAAAAGTTGGGAACTGATTATATAGATTTTTATTTGGTACATACTCTTACTAAAAATTTATGGTCTAGTTTAAAGGAACATGATATATTTGATTTTCTAGATACTATAGTCAAGGATGGCAGAGTTAAGCATATTGGATTCTCTTTTCATGATGAATTTCCTATTTTTAAAGAAATAGTTGATGCATATGATTGGGAGTTTTGCCAGATACAATATAATTTTATGGATGAAAATTATCAAGCTGGAAAAGAAGGACTTAAGTATGCAAGTGATAAGGGCTTAGGGGTTGTTATAATGGAGCCTTTAAGAGGTGGAAGTCTTGCTAGAAATATTCCAGATGATATACAATCTGTATGGGATAAAGCTGATGTTAAGAGAAGTCCTGCAGAGTGGGGATTTAAATTTTTATGGGATCAACCTGAGGTAAGTGTAGTGCTTAGCGGTATGAATGATATGAACCATATAGATGAGAATATAAAGACTGCAAGTGATACTTATGAAAATTCACTTACTGAAAAAGAAAAAGAGTTAATAGATGAGGTGAAAAATATTTATTTAAACAGAATGGTAGTAAATTGTACTGATTGTAAGTATTGTATGCCATGTCCAGCTGGTGTTAATATACCTAAAAACTTTGAAATCTTAAATGGTGCTTCTATGTATAACGATGTTGAACATTTTAAATGTATGTACAATGATTTTGTTGGTTATAAAGAAAAAGCTCTTAACTGTGTAGCGTGTGGTAAGTGTGAAGAAGCGTGTCCGCAGCATATACATATAATAGATAGTCTTAAGAGTGTTAGAGAATTGTTTGAGTAAAAAACAGATAAATATATTTAAATTTCGTAAATAACCTGCCGAAAGGCAGGTTATTTTGTTATTAAATAAATTATATTTCATTTAATGGGGAATTTATTTCTAAGGAATTTTTAGGCAAACAAAAAAATATATTGACGAAACATGTACGTACAGGGTATAATTGTTTTACAGACAGCTTGTACGTACATGACGGAAGAGAAAACGTTATCCGGAATTGAAAAAGGCTTACAAAAAAAGATTATAAGGGAGGTAATTATATATGTCTAAATTTTCAAATGATGTATCGCAATTATTAGAGTATATTGGTGGAAAAGAAAATATAGCAGCAGTTTCTCATTGTGTGACTCGTATGAGATTTGTACTTAATGATCCTAAAAAGGCTGATGTTAAAAAGATAGAGGGTATAAAAGCTGTAAAGGGAAGTTTTACTCAAGCAGGACAATTCCAAGTTATAATCGGAAATGAAGTAGCAACTTTTTATAATGAATTCTCAGCAAAGGCTGGAGTTGAAGCTGTAAGTAAAGATGATGCTAAAAAAGCTGGAAGACAAAATTTAACTTTACTTCAAAGAGTAATATCTCATTTAGGGGAAATTTTCTCTCCGCTTATTCCAGCTATAGTTGTTGGAGGTTTAATTTTAGGATTTAGAAATATTATAGGAGATATTAAACTTCTTGAAGCAGGAACAAAGTCTTTAGTAGAAGTATCTCAGTTTTGGGCAGGTGTACATCACTTCTTATGGTTAATAGGTGAAGCGATATTCTTTTATTTACCAGTTGGAATTACATGGTCTATATCTAAGAAGATGGGTACAACTCAAATTCTAGGTATCGTACTTGGTATCACATTAGTTTCTCCTCAGTTATTAAATGCTTATGCAGTAGCTGGTGGTGCCGAGGCTCCAGTTTGGGATTTTGGATTTACTCAGATTAAGATGATTGGTTATCAAGCACAGGTTATACCTGCAATATTAGCTGGATTTGTTTTAGCAAAATTAGAACTTATGTTAAGAGATAAAGTTCCAGGATATATATCTATGATAGTAGTACCGTTTCTTGCATTAATACCTACTGTATTATTAGCTCATACTGTTTTAGGACCTTTAGGATGGAAGATTGGTTCTATGATTTCAAGTGTAGTATATGCAGGACTGACTTCAACATTTGGATGGTTATTTGCAGCTATATTTGGATTTGGTTATGCACCACTTGTTATTACAGGATTACATCATATGACAAATGCTATAGATTTACAGTTGATGAGTGAAATGGGTGGAACTAACTTATGGCCTATGATAGCTTTATCTAATATAGCTCAAGGTTCTGCTGTTTTAGCAATGATTTACTTAAATAAAGATGATGAAGAAGAAAAACAAGTATCTATACCAGCGGCAATATCGTGTTATCTTGGTGTAACTGAGCCAGCTATGTTTGGTATTAACTTAAAATATGTATATCCATTTTTAGCAGCTATGATAGGTTCGGGGGTAGCAGGAATCATATCTGTAGGTTCGGGAGTTATGGCTAACTCAATAGGAGTTGGAGGACTTCCTGGAATATTATCTATACAACCACAGTATATGGGAATGTTTGCAATAGCAATGATAGTAGCAGTAGTAGTACCATTTATATTAACAGTTGTATTTGCAAAAAAGAAGATGACATTCAAAAAAACAGAAAAGAGTATTTAATAAAAAAGGAGGGAGATAATCTCCTTCCTTTTTTATTAAGAATTAAGGCATTCTAAAATTTTCGTTCTGAGTATAACATTGATGGAAGAACTGTACTTCCAAGTAGACGAATTTTAGCAAAAGGAGATAATAATGATGAAAGATTTTAGAAATAGTGTAGTATATCAAATATATCCAAAGTCATTCAAGGACTCAAATAATGATGGATTTGGAGATTTAAATGGTGTAACTGAAAAATTGGATTACCTAAAATTGTTAGGAGTAGATTATATATGGTTGACTCCATTTTATGTTTCGCCTCAAAATGATAATGGATACGATGTTGCTAACTATTGTAAAATAGATTCTCGATTCGGAACAATTGAGGATTTTGAAAATATGACTAAAGAGGCTAAAAAAAGAGGAATAGAAATAATGCTTGACATGGTATTTAATCATACATCTACAGACCATGAATGGTTCAAAAAAGCTATTGATGGAGATGAAAAGTATAAAAACTATTATATATTTAAAAAATCTAAGAATGAAAAAGAACCAACTAACTGGCAGTCAAAGTTTGGAGGTTCTGCTTGGGAGTATGTTAAGGAATTTGATGAGTACTATCTTCATTTATTTGATGTAACACAAGCAGATCTTAATTGGGAGAACAACGAAGTTAAAAAAGAAATATTCGATGTAGTTAATTTCTGGATAGATAAAGGAGTTAAAGGCTTTAGATTAGATGTTATTAACCTAATTTCAAAGCCTGATGTATATGAGGATGATTATGTAGGTGATGGAAGAAGGTTTTATACTGATGGAATTAGAATACATGAATATTTAAAAGAGTTAAACAAAGAGACATTTGGAAAGCATGATGATATTATAACTGTTGGAGAAATGTCATCAACTACTATGGACAATTGCATAAAGTATTCAAGACCTGATGAAAAAGAATTATCTATGGTGTTTAATTTTCACCATCTTAAAGTAGATTATGAAAATGGAGACAAGTGGACTTTAATGGAGTTCGACTTTATAAAGTTGAAAGAAATATTGAATTCTTGGCAAATAGGTATGGAAGAGGGAAATGGATGGAATGCTCTATTTTGGAGCAATCATGACCAGCCTCGTATAGTTTCTCGTTTTGGAGATGATAAAAAGTATCATAAAGAGTCTGCGAAAATGCTTGCAACTTCTATTCATATGTTAAGGGGAACCCCTTATATATATCAAGGGGAAGAGTTTGGAATGACTAACCAATATATTGATAGTATAGAAAAGTACAGAGATATTGAGTCTATTAACTACTATAATATACTAAAAAATGAAGGCAAGGATGAAAAAGAGATTATAGAGATATTACAAGCTAAGTCTCGTGATAATGCTCGTACACCTATGCAGTGGGATGAAAGTGAAAATGGTGGATTTACAGAGGGAGAGCCATGGCTTAATTCAGGACAAACTAACAAACACATAAACGCAAAATCTGCACTTGATGACAAAAACTCAATATTTTATCACTATCAAAAACTTATTAAACTAAGAAAAGAGTACGATGTTATCTCTAATGGTAACTATAATCCGATACTTGAAGATAATAAATCGATATTTGCATATATTAGAGAATATGAAGGCAATAAATTACTAGTTGTAAACAACTTCTATCCTGAAGAAACGGTATTTGAACTGCCAAAAGATATAGAAATAGATGAGTTTAAAACTAAAATATTGATTTCAAATTACAATGATTCTTTAAATGAAATACAAAAAATCAATCTAAGAGCATATGAGTCCATAGTTTACTATATTGAAAAATAATCATTAAAAAGTTACAATATATTAAGGTGATAATATATGGTAAGTAAATATTTAATTATTTATAATGAAATAAAAGAAAAAGTAGAAAATGGCGACATGAAGCCAACTTCAAAGCTTGCATCTGAAAATGAATTGATGAAAGAATATAGTGTATCTAGAGATACGATTAGAAAATCCTTAAATCTTCTAGAACAAAATGGATATATACAAAAAATAAAAGGTAAGGGATCGTTTGTACTAGATATTAATAAGTTTGATTTTCCTATATCAGGACTTACAAGCTTTAAAGAATTGGCAAATAAAATGGGTGTTAAATCACAGACTATATTAGAGGAGTTTGAACTTATTAAACCAGATGATTTCTTGATGAACCAATTAAATGTATCTAAAAATAGTGATGTATGGAAGGTTATAAGAGTTAGAGAGATAAAAGAGCAAAGAAATATACTGGATAAGGATTTTTTTAATAAGAAATATATCCCAAAATTGACTGAGGATATATGTAAAGATTCTGTATACGAGTATATAGAGGGAGAACTTGGACTTAAAATAGGATTTGCTAAAAAAGAAATAACAGTGCAAAAAGCTACTGAGGAAGATAAAAAATATCTAGATTTAGAAGAATACGACATGATAGTAGTAGTGAAAAACTACACATATCTAGATGATATGAGCTTGTTTCAATATACAGAATCTAGACATAGACCTGATAAATTTAGATTCGTTGATTTTGCAAGAAGAAAGTAGAAGATAACCTCTCAATTTTGAAGAGGTTATTTTTTTTTAGCATATAAGCAAATTATATGATAAAATAAAATTTGCTTTGTTTAACTAAATGATAGGGAAAATAAAAAATGAAAAATTTAAGAAAACTTTAAGATTCAGTTAAGTATAAATCAAGATTTATGAATTATACTTAATTAAAGTGGATAGTCATTGGATAAATTGAATTTAGAATGGAGATATACAAATGAATAGTTATAATTTAACAAGTAAATTAAGAAAAACATTTATTAATAATTCTATTTTTTTTATAGTATTATTAGGAATACTTAATATTACATTATTACTAGCAAAAAAGATTAAAATATTACACTTTCAATCAATTTTAAACCATAATAACTTATATATTTTAAGCGGACTCATATTAGTTTTTCTATGTAATAAGTATTATAAAAAAAAGAATTTTATAGAACAAATTGTATCAAATGAAGATAGAAATAAAGTAAGAGGATATCTAAAGCAATATGGGGATAACTCAATATCATATTTAGCTTTAGAAAAAGATAAAAAATACTTTTTTTCTGAAAATATAGAAGGTGTGGTTACGTATGTTATAAGTTCAGGCGTTGCTGTTTGTGCAGGAGATCCAATATGTGATGAGAATGATATTGTTGAGCTTTTATCTGAATTTATTTCATATTGTAAAGAAAAAGAACTTCGTATTTGTTTTTGTCAGACAAGTTCAAAATTTATGAATGAATTTAATAAACTGGGATTTGGGTCTATTAAATACGGAGAAGAAGCCATGTTTGATCTAGATATATATACTACAAGTGGGAAAAAAGCTGCAAAAATAAGACAGGCTATTAACAATGCAAATAGATTAGGGGTAGAGGTATTAGAGTATAAGCCTTTAGAAAATAAAGACATTAATATAGAAAAAGAAATATTAGAAGTTTCAAATGAATGGCTTTCTTTAAAAAAAAGCGGAGAGTTATCTTTTATGTTAGGAAGTATTAGTCTAGAAAAACCTATGGACAGAAGATATTTTATAGCAGTTGATTCAGATAAAAAAATATTGGGATTTGTTGTTTTTGTACCATTTTTAGGAGGAAAAGGATACTATGCAGATGTTACTAGAAGAAGAAAAGATGCTCCTATAGGAGTAATGGAAAAGATTATAATCAATGCTTTTAATGAAATGAAAGCCGAAGGTGTTAAGTGGGGAAGCTTAGGAGTTGCGCCTCTTGCTAATGTACGAGAGGATAAACAAAAAATACAAATAACTTCATTTGTCATGGAATTTATTTACAAAAAAATAAATAACTTTTATGGATTTAAGAGTCTTCATCAATATAAGAAAAAATATGGACCAACAATGTGGGAATCTAGATTTTTAGTATATTATCCTAGAATTTTTACTCCTAAAATGGCATATTCTATAATAAAAGTAAAAAATCCTGGTGGAGTTAAGGATTTTTTAATAAATCAAATAAAGAGAAAATAGTCTTATTGTTTAAAAAAGTTTAACGGGACGGTTCATGAATTCATGAACCGTTTTTTTATTTGAATATTCAATTTTACTATTTAACGAAGGTTATTTTATACTTTATAGCTACTATAAGATCAAGATAATATTTTAGTTTTTGAGATATTATTCTGTATATATAGAAATCCGTATAAATAGATTTTTGAGTAATGAAATGAATTTATCATATTTAGATGAAAAATAGAATATAATTTATGGAAAAAAATTCTAATGTGGTGTATAATAAAAGTATGTTAAAAAAATAACCACTATGTAAGAAAGAGGTGTTTATCATTTATACCATTATAACTATTTTGATTTTATGTATTATTATATGTTATTTTATGGTTTTCTTAAACACAAGATACGAAATTTTAAATAATAAACTAGTGATAAAATATGCCTTCTCAAAATTAATAATACCAATAGAAGATATAAAAGAGATTGAAGAATCTACTTATTATGCATGTCAACATAATAGTCAATATAGTATAGGAATGCAAAATGGTCAACCTGATAGAATAATAATAAAAACAAAAGATAATAAATCGTACTTTATAAGTCTTAATGGCTCTCATATATTAGTAAATAAAATAAGAAGAATTAATCCTGATATTAACATACAAGGAATATTCATATAAAAACTGCTTAGCTAAATCTATTAGTTAAGCAGTTTTTTTGAATTTGATAAAAATAATTATTGAGTTATTCTATATATAATGAGTAGAAAATTATATTATTTTCTAGTTGTGAATAATATTGCTGAAAGTACTACAGCATCGACTATTTTGAGCAACGGAGCCGATCGTTGGCGACATGAGCCATGTTGATAGCCGAATGCGAATTTTTGTTGACAAAATATACATAATCCCATATTATATAAGTATATTAGAAAATGCTTATATAGTTAATGAGGAAGAATGGTGATAATATGGATTTAGAAAGTATGCAGGTAAAGGTGTTAAAGGCTATGGCTCATCCTATAAGGCTTAAGATAATAAAGAAATTAGGAAATCAAAAGCTTTGTGTATGTGAGCTTAATAAAGATGTAGAATTTACTCAATCTAACTTATCTCAGCATCTTAAAATACTAAAGGATGCAGGAATTCTTGAGAGTGAGAAAAAAGGTCTTTGGATGCACTATAGAGTTAGAAATAAAGAAATACTAGATATATTAGATATCGTAGAAAAGATTATAAGTATTAATGTCAAAAATCTAAATCAAGAGTTAGGGGGACGATAATATGGATTTCATCAATAACATGCTTCAATTTGCTTGGCTTAATAATTTAGTAAGACTTCTAGTTGAGAATGTGTTTAATATTTCTATGGAAACTCACTTAGGAGGAAGTATTCATTTTTTCATATATGATACTATAAAGATAATAATACTTCTTGGAATTATGATATTTATAATATCTTATATAAGAAGTTATTTCTCTCCAGAGAAGACTAAGAAGATATTAGAAAAATTCGGAGGTATTACAGGTAATATAATGGCTTCGCTTCTTGGAATTGTAACTCCATTTTGTTCTTGTTCATCAGTTCCATTGTTTATAGGATTCGTTGAAGCTGAAATACCTATAGGTGTTACATTTTCATTTTTAATAACATCTCCAATAGTAAATGAGGCAGCTTTTGCGATACTTTTAGCTTCATTTGGATGGAAAATAGCTGTTGTATATGTTATAACGGGAGTTGTAGTTGGAGTAGTTGGAGGTATATTAATAGGAAGTCTTCATTTAGAGGATCAAGTAGAAGAATATGTTTATCAAATAAAGATGGGAGACTCTGAGATAGAAGAACTAGATACAAAGCAGAGAATAGACTTTGCTATTCAAAATGTTAAAGATATAATAAAAAGAGTTTGGATATACTTAATAATAGGAATTGGGATAGGAGCTTTAATACATGGTTGGGCACCTGAAACTATACTTAGTAAGTATGCAGGACCTAACAATCCTTTAGCTGTAATTGTAGCAGTTGTTGTTGCGATTCCTCTTTATTCTAATGCATTAGGAACTATACCTATAGCTGAGGCGTTAATAATGAAGGGGGTAGGTATTGGTACTGCACTAGCGTTTATGATGGCTACAACTGCTTTATCACTTCCTGAGATGATACTTCTTAGAAAGGTTATAAAGCCTAAGCTTATAGCGGTATTTGTAGTTATAACAGGGGTTAGTATAATATTGGTAGGATATATGTTTAATGCTATAGCGCATTTACTTATATAATTTCTATAAAAACTATATAAAGGAGGAGTTAATATGCATATTAAGATTTTAGGTGGAGGATGTAAAAACTGTGAAGTATTATATGAAAATACTAAGCAGGCTCTTGAAGAGTTAGGAATTGAGGCAACTATTGAGAAGGTAACTGATTTTGTTGAGATAGCTAAGTATGGAGTTATGAAGACACCAGCTCTTGTTGTAGATGAGAAGGTTAAGATATCAGGAAGAGTTGTTAAGGCTGATGAGATAAAGAAAGTACTTAAATAGATTTTATTAAATACCTAGATTTCCTACAAATGAAATCTAGGTTATTTTTTTCTGAGGGTTATTAAAAACATTCTATGAAAATACCGTAAATCCAACGATATTTTGAATATAACTAAGACTTTATCTTATTAATAATCCTAAAATTTACGAACTCCCTACGGTCAGACACATAAATTTTTTAACGGAGTATTAAACAATAAAATCTAAGTTATAGTAGTCAAAATATCTAAAAGTATTCACTAACATTTTCATAGAATGCTTTAATATGAATATCGTATTTTATCCCAGAATAGGGGGAATACATTTGTACTAAATCTAAGGGACTAAGACAAAAAATATAATGATTGAGTGAAAAAATAAGTTTATTTTCGTATAGAAAGAATCTATAACAAGTACTTGAAATATAGAATTTATCAATTAGACAAAAATATACATATAATGATATCTTTTTAATATAAGAGTATTAGGAGGATTAATAGAATGGAATTTATTAAGAATAATAGAATAAAGATATCGGTTATATTAGCCATTATAAGTATATATTTGTTTATACCTTCAGTTAAAGTAAATGTAAACCAGGCTGTATTTATTTTGAGTAATGTAAATGTTGATATGGCTAGAGAATATATATTGTCATTTGGAATATGGGCACCTATTGTATCTTTTTTACTAATGATTTTGCAATCGGTTGCAGCACCACTTCCTGCATTTATTATTACGTTTGCTAATGCTGGGTTATTTGGATGGGTTAAGGGGGCTATGCTTTCTTGGTCTAGTGCAATGGCAGGAGCCGCACTTTGTTTTTACATAGCAAGATTTTTAGGAAGAAATGCAGTAGAAAAGCTTACATCTAGAACGGCACTAAAAAGTGTAGATGAATTCTTTGAAAAGTATGGTAAATATGCAATTTTAATTGCGAGATTACTTCCGTTTATATCATTTGATATTGTAAGTTATGCAGCAGGACTTACATCTATGAGCTTTTGGTCTTTCTTTATAGCTACAGGACTTGGACAACTTCCTGCTACGATTATTTATTCATATATAGGTGGAATGCTTACAGGTACTGCAAAAACTTTTGTATTTGGATTATTATGCTTGTTTTCATTAAGTATATTAATTGTACTAATTAAGAAAATTTGGGATGATAAAAAGAACAAAGGATTGCTCTAATTATAGAGCAATCCTTTAACTATTATAGGGAGCTGATTTAATTTGAATAAAGTGAGTATAGATTTAAAAAAAAGAATAATAATAGGCGTTTTAATACTTAGTATAATTATTATTATGAATTTTTTTGGTGTATTTGAATATGTAAGCATAGATAATGCCTATAAAATAAAAAATTACATACATAAATTAGGTATGTTAGGACCAATAATATATATTATATTCTTTGTTATAGGATGTGTTGCTTTCATACCAGCACCACCAATGGCTATAATTGCTGGAATGGCATTTGGACCTATTAATGGATCTATATACACTTGTATAGCTGCTCTTATAAGTGATACATCTGCTTTTTTGATAGCTAGATACCTTGCTAAAGATATTGTCCAAAATAAAGTTAAAACTAACAAATCACTTGGTAAAATAGATAATCTAGTAAAAAATCATGGATGGAGAATATTGATTATAACAAGATTAGTTCCTGGATTTCCGTATATGCTACAAAGCTATGCTTATGGAATCACAAATATTAAATTCAAATCATACATTTTAGCTTCTTGGGTATTAACTATACCTGGAATAATAGCATTTACACTAGTAGGAGGATCGGTTGGTTGTTCTGAAAATATAAACAAAATTTTTATTTGCTTAGCGATAGGCGGGGTTTTATTTACGGCTCTATCTTTAATCCCAAAATTGTTAAAGAAAAAATATGATTTTATATAATGTAAAATATATTTACAATTTGAATTCTTAAAGATATAATCAAAATATTGATATATGAGAGGAGACTATAAAATGTCAAAAGAAATAGTAGCGTTTTCAGATGAAGATGGAAACAAGGTAGAGTTTGAAATAGTTGAGAAGATAAATATAGAGGAAGAAAAATATGTACTTCTTGCTAGAGAAGAAGAAGAAGGAGATGCATACGTTTACAAAATAGTTGAAGAAGATGGAGTAGAACAATACATTGCAGTAAATGATGATGATGAGTTTGAAAAAGTGTTAGAAGAATACAATTCTTACTTTGACGAAGAATAATAAAGAGGTGAGAAAATGGAGTCTTTTGCTTTAATACTTATGCAAAAAAATAAAGAAACACTTGAGATAGAAAAAGAAATAGGAAGCTATACAGTAAGCAGTAATTTAGATTTAATAAATGGAATTTATATGACTTGTGAAGATGAAAAAAATATAGTTCATCTTAAAATAACTACTGAAAAAGACGTTAAAGATTGGGAATTCTCGGCTATACTAGATTACTACGATGATGAAGTTTTAAATGATTTGGCATTATCTGTGAAAGAAATAGAAGATGCTTATAATCCAACTTGGGAAGTAGATTTTGAATTTGTAGATTCTCAAGATGGTATGCAATCTAAAATAGAAGCAATACTTGATAAGCATAGAAAAGAATTAGATGATGTATATGCTGAAATAAAAGATAAAGAAGAAGAGTATAAATAGATTAAATTTATATCTAAAGTCTGTTGACAAAATTATTGTTAACAGGCTTTTTTATTTTGAATAATATAAAGATTTTACGATTTCTTTACAAATATAATATAACTTTTATAAAAATTAATTATATAATTTCCCATGAGCAAAAACCAAGGGGGCAATTATTTATGAATCAAGGAGTACGAATTAGAAGATTAAAAAAGAGACAATATAAAAGAAGGTTACTTAATATTTTTATAGGCATTATTGTATTTTTGATTTTTATTATGTTTAATAAAATCAATTCTCTAGCCTATGAAAAAAGTTATGAGCAAGAAAATGATAGTAAGATAGTAGAAGGACTTATGTTTGGCGATGAGAAAGAAAATAGAATTGAAGATAATCAAGAAGATATAATTGAAGATAATCAAGAAGTTAATTATATACAAGATAGTATTGTTTTAGCAAATAAAACTCATACTTTATCATCAGATTATATACCAAAAGACTTAGTAGTTCCTAATGTATCATTTTCATTTAAAGAAGATAACCCTAAAAAGCAAATGAGAAGAGAAGCAGCTGTTGATTTAGAAAATTTATTCAACGGAGCTAATGATGGAGGAATTAAACTATATGCTGTATCAGGATATAGATCATATCAAAGACAAAAGACTATTTTTGATAATAAAGTAAGACAAGTAGGAAAAGAAAAAGCAAATAAAGTTGTTGCTTATCCAGGACAAAGCGAGCATCAAACAGGTCTTGCAATGGATGTATCAAGTATAAGTGTTAAGTGTAGATTAGTTGAGAGTTTTGGAGATACAAAAGAAGGAATTTGGTTAAAAGAAAATTGTTATAAATATGGATTTATAATAAGATATCAAAAAGGGAAAGAAGATATTACAGGATATAGTTATGAACCATGGCATATAAGATATGTAGGAAAAGAAGCAGCAAATTATATAAACAATAAAGATATTACTTTAGAAGAATATATTATGAATAATTAATAAAATTATATTTTACAATTTTTTTACAATGAGAATATAGTTTCTATATATTTTATTTGTATAATAAATTTATAAATCAAATACGTAGGAGGAATAAATTATGAAACTTATGAAAATGAAAAAAGGGTTACCAATTGCTTTACTTGCTGGAATAATAATGTTAGTAGGGTGTGAAAGTAATGAATCAGTGAAAAAAAATCAATTGAATACAGAACAAAGTACAATTCAAAATGTACAAGTTCAAAATTTAAAGAAACAACAAGCAAAAGAAATAGCTATAAAATCATTTGAAAAATATTTCAATATAAATATAGATGAAAAAAATTTATTTGAAGAAATAGAATTACTAAAAGAAGGAGATAAATATAATTTTAAAGGAAAGGATCAGTGGAGTGTTACTTGGACAACATTTGATAATAATAAAGATATAGAGGATATGACAGATGCTGAGTTAGATAAGTATAATGAAGATATTCGTAATGGTATAGGGTATAGTGCAAGTATAGATGAAAAAAATGGAGAAATAATAGGTATAGCAATAATAGATAGAAATAGAACTTGTACAAAAGAACAAGAAATAAAAACAGAAGATGCAAAAGATATTGTATTAGATTACATAAAGAAAAACAAACTAGTAGAGAATGAAGAAAAATTAGAGTTCTTAGGAGATATAAGAATGGACCCATCACTATGTACTATTGCATATAAATATGGAGAAAATAAGGCTATAAGTGTTTCAGTAGAGTCAGTTTCAAAAAAAGTATCAGGTTTTAATTATGACGATGAAGAAGGGGTAAAAAAAGCAATAGAAAATACTAAAGATTATAAAGAAAAAGGAACGATTGGATAAAAAACACATGTTTGACTAAAAGAGGTATTGTGAAATTGCAATACCTCTTTGCAATTATAATATATAATAGATTTAATAAGAATAATGTAAAGAATAAAAGGAGAGTGCATTAAACTTGGAAAAAATATTAATAGTAGAAGATGATTTGGGGATTTCAGATTTAATAAAACTAAATTTAAATATGATAGGTTATAAAACAAAGCAAAGTTATGATGGGGAGGAAGCTCTGAAATTAATAGAAACAGAAAAATTTGACTTAATAATTCTAGATGTAATGCTACCTAAACTAGATGGTTTTAGCATAATGGAAAGAATAAATAATATGGGTATACCTGTAATATTTTTAACTGCTAAAGATTCGCTCTCAGATAGAGTAAAGGGACTAAAATTGGGAGCAGATGATTATATAGTAAAGCCATTTGAGGCAATAGAGCTTCTAGCAAGGATAGAGGTTATTTTAAAAAGGTATGGGAAAAAAAGTGATATTTTAAAATTTAAAGATTTAGAAGTTTTTTCAGAAGAAAGAATTATAAAAAAAAGTGATCAAATAGTAGATTTAACTGCAAAAGAATTTGATCTTTTAAAAATTTTAATTGAAAATAAAGGAATAGCTTTATCTAGAGAACAAATATTAGAGAAAGTATGGGGATATGAATATATGGGAGAAACAAGAACTGTCGATATGCATGTTCAAAAAATTAGAAAAAAACTTAACTTAGTTAAAGAGATAAAAACTATATATAAAGTAGGATATAGATTGGAGGACTAAATGAAATTTTGGCAGAAGATACTTATATATTCAGTAATTTTATTTTTAATTATGTTTAATATAGGAGCTTATTTTTTGATAGAAAATAGTCATAATTTGAGCTTGAAAAGAGAAGTAAATAGAGGTCTTAGTGATCACTTAAATGCTTACTTGGGAGTTAAAAGCATCATAACTTCAATAAAAGAGCCTGTGAGCGAAGAATTTATGTATTATATACTTAAAAACTATATGAAAAATTTTAAAGATGAAAAAACATATATAGAAATTTTAGATAGTAATAACAATGAGATTTTTAGTAATTTAAATTTTAATATAAAGGGAAATAGAGTAGAACTTAAAAATCTTATTTCTAATGAAAGAAGTTATATTATAAGAGACATAGGTGATAAAACATATATATTTGTAACAAACTTGTTAGAAGGAGATAGAGAAAATTTTAAATTTACATATATAAGAGATATAAGTTATGTTTACGAAGAAAGAAAAAAAGAGTATGCTTTTTTTATTAGATTAGAATTTATAATTTCTATTATCCTAGCTGGTGGAATGTATTTTTTAAGCAAGTATATAACAAGACCTATAGATAAATTAATAGATTCTACAAAAAGAATAAAAGAAGGGAAATTCTCAGAACGAGTCTGCATAAATTCTAATGATGAGATAGGTATTTTATCTGATAATTTTAATGAAATGGCATATGCTATTGAAGATAAAATACATGAACTTGAAAAAACAGTAAATCAAAAACAAAGATTTATAGATAACCTAACCCATGAATTAAAAACACCGTTGACTTCTATAATAGGGTATGCAGAATTTTTGATGACTACTAAATATAATGAAGAAGCATTTTTACTAGGAATGAGTTATATATTAAATGAAGGTAAAAGACTAAAAAAGCTTTCTGAAAAAATGATGGACTTAATATTATTTAAAAAAGAAAATTTTATAATGAAAAAGGAAAATATAAAAAATATACTTTTAGAAATAAAAGAAGTTTTAAGTCCTAAACTAAAAAGTAAAAACATAGATTTAGTTGTCTTTGGGAATGGATATGAAGTTTTAGTGGAAAAAGATTTAATCAAAAACTTAATTATAAATTTAATAGATAATGCTATAAAAGCTTCTAGTGATAGTTCTAGAATATATTTGAAAATGTATGTAAATGAAGAATCAAAAAAAGTAATTGAAGTTAAAGATGAAGGAATTGGTATGGATAAACAGGAGTTACATAAGGTGTTTGAACCTTTTTATATGGTTGACAAATCAAGAACAAGAGCTAATAACGGAGCTGGACTTGGACTTTCAATATGTGCAGAAATTGCTAAGGTGCATAATGCAAAATTAGAAATAGATAGTGAAATTAATAAGGGAACATGTATAAAAATAATATTTAATTAGATTTAAAAATAGAATTTCTTTTAAAAAGGAGTTCTATTTTTTTGATTAAACACAAAACTCATTATATATGCATATTATGTAAATTAAAAGAAAGGAGGGCTTAAAAATGTTAACAGGTGCCCATTATATTTATATGTTGTTTATATTAATTGTATTACTCACAATGTCATTAAAAAGAGATACACTTATTCCGTGTATAATAGGGGTATTTTGTATAGCCTTATACGCTAGTAATGATATTGTATTTTCTGTAGGAACTGTATTTAAATCATTTGTAGTAGCCACAAAAGAACTACTAGGGATAATACTTATAATATCTATTATAGTATCGCTTTCTAAGGTGCTAGAAGAAATAAAGGCTACACATCTTTTAGTAACTCCATTTGTTAAAGTAATAAAAAATAGAACTAGTGCATTCTTTTCAGTTGGAATTGTTATGTTAGTTTTATCGTGGTTTTTTTGGCCATCTCCTGCTACTGCTTTAGTTGGTGCAATATTTTTACCAATTGCATTAGAAGTGGGTCTTCCTGCAATAGGTGTGGCTATGGCGATAAACTTATTCGGGCATGGACTTGCACTATCAACTGACTTTGTAATACAAGGAGCTCCTACTATAACAGCATCAGCAGCAGGTGTTGGAGTATCCGATATTATAAAAGATGGTATGGTTTTGTATTGGACTATGGCTATAGTTTCAATTTCAATAGCATATTTTATGTTGAATAGAGACATTAAAAAAGGAAAAGTAGAGATACAAAAAAATATACACATATATGAAGATGAAGTTTATACAAAAGAAACTAAAATATCTGCATCACTAGTCGGAGTAGGATTTATACTAGATGTTATATGCATGTTAGTATTCGATTTAAAGGGAGGAGATGCTACTGCATTAGTTGGAGGAACGGCTGTATTATTACTAGTAATTGTTACATTTATAAACTATAAAAATAAATCCTTGGAAAAAGTAACAGAATATATACAGGGTGGATTTGGATTTGGAATAGATATATTTGGACCAATTATTCCAATAGCTGCGTTTTTTTATTTAGGTCAAATGAGTGCATTTACGGATGCAATAGGGGTGAATTTTTTACCGGCTTCATCTCAAGGAATATTGTCTGATATAGGCATAGCTTTATCTAACTCTGTACCTATGAATAAGGTTATGGTATGCTCAATAGAAAGTACTGTTGGAGCTATAACAGGACTTGATGGGTCAGGTTTTTCAGGAATATCTTTAGCTGGATCTTTAGCTAAGGTATTTTCACAGGCTGCAGGAGTTAAAGCATCTTCTTTAGCAGCACTAGGACAAATTACTGCAATTTGGGTAGGCGGAGGAACTGTAGTTCCTTGGGGATTAATACCAGCTGCTGCTATATGTGGAGTTTCTCCTGTTGAACTTGCTAGAAGAAATTTCGTTCCTGTAATGATAGGTATAGTTGTAACTACAGTTGTAGCTATGGTTGTGGTTTGATTTAAAAAAGTAAAATTTTAATCCCGTTACATAGAATTGGTACTAAGTGGTACAATATCTATGTAAGGGGGTTTTTTGTTATGAAAGAATTGATTTTAAAAGAAGATTATTCAAAGGAAAATCTAAAGTATGTATACAACGATTTATATTCTCAGTTTGAGAAAAGTGAATTAAAGGATAAAGAACAGTTTGATATATTGTTTAAAAATGATAATTACAAGCTTTTATTATGTTATGATGAAAGTAATTTAATAGGATATATTATAGTTTATATAGATTTTGAAACTAATTTGATGTGGCTTGATTACTTAGCTGTATTAGAGGAGTATCATTCTAGAGGGTATGGTACAAGAATGATTGAAACATTGAAAGAAAAGTACAAAAATTTAGAGGGTTGTATGATAGAGGTTGAAAAGGAAGACAATAAAGATATGAATACTTATAGAAGAATAAAGTTTTATGAAAACTTGGGGTGTATAAGGCTTAATGTTAATTATATTCTTCCCACAAAAGAATCAGGGCTTAGTATGCATTTATATTATCTTCCTTTTGGAAAAGAGATAATAAAAATGACTAAGGCCCTGAGTGTTATCAAATCAGCACACAATACTATCCATTCAGATATAACTCATGTAGCTGAAATATTTACTAAGATTGAGGAGTCACTATTATAGTTTTACTAGATTCGTGCCAAGTAATTTTATAATTAAAACTTTCAAATACATATCTTAAAGGTATATAAGTTCTACCATCCTTTATTATAGCTTTTGTATCCATTTGGACTTTTTGTTCGTCTAAATAGATGAAGTTTTTATCTATTGGAATTCTCAAGTTGTGATCACCTTTAGTTGCATGAACTATGCGATCGGAATTGTTGTAGGATACATCAACATCTATTGCTTCTAGTGCTTTTCTTATAGGCACTAGAGTTCTATTGTTTTCATCTATAAATGGAATACCTAGATTGTCAGATTTATCAAATGTCAATTCGTGATTATCAATTACAAAGTGTATTTTTTTATTTTTTTCATCAACATTTAGTTTTGATGTTTCTTTTATGACATCATTAATATTTTTTACAAGGCTAAGTTCATCTAAGGTATCTTCGTTTACATCAAATAGCATAACACCAGATGCTTTATTAAGAGCTAGTCTTGTTTTTTCTTTAACTGTGTTTATTCCATTGTAATAGTAGTTGATACCATCTATTGTAGATATATCCTTATATGCATTTTCTTTATTTTCTTTTACTATATCTCTATAAACCTTCCAAGTTGAATCGGTAGGATGTGCATAAAAAGGAATACCTATTACTATTTTTTCCTTAGGAACACCTCTGTTTAGCCAATAATCTATAGATGTATCTGAAAACCAAAATGGGCTATGTTGTTCGTTATTCATATCATAAGCCATTATACTTATCCAATCAAAGCTTTTTAAGCATTTAGGAGTTACTGCTTTAGATACTTCAGGTCCTTCTTCTTTAGACCAAGCTCCATTAAGTGCTGCTGTTAGGTATTTGTCATTTTTCTTTAATTCAGAATTAAGCTCTAAAATTAGTTTTTCATAGTTTAAAGAAGATTGTCCAAGGTCAGGGTATTCCCAATCGACTTCGACTCCATCTAGGTTGTACTCATCTACAAATTCAACTAAATTATGTATGAATTTTGATCTAAGCTTATCTGATGCAGCTATTTTTTCAAATCTATTATCTAGCGGAGCATAGGCTTCATCAAACCATCCACCAACAGCTATTAATACCTTTACATTATTCTCGTGACCTTTTTTTACTAGCTTTTTAAGTTCATCAGCTTTTTTTACTGGAACAAAAGAACCATCATCTTTTGGAATTAAAAAAGCATATATTATGTGAGTTACTTTATCGTATTGAATATTTGTTTCAACTGGATCTTTGAATAAATCTGAACAGTATGCAACTACTCTAAAATCATCTGTATTTTGTGCAAATATGTAATTTGGGTAAAGAGATACGTTTAATATGCAGATTAATGATATTATTACGCAAGAAAATCTTTTGAAAATATTCATATTATGTTCACCTCCGAATTTAGTTTAAATACAATAAAAATTATATCATATACATTAAAAGTAAATATTACAAAAGAATTACAAAAAAGTAAGTTGTTCTATTTTTTTATCCGAGAGGTTGGATACACTAAGACCTATAAGCCTTATATTATCATGTATATTTATTTCTTTTAATAAGTTGCATGCTATAGCGTATATTTCATTATAAGAATCCGTGTAGTGATGAATGGTTTTGCTCTTTGTATGACTAGAAAAATCTGATGTCTTTATCTTAATTGTAATAGTCTTAGATAACATATCTTGTTTTTTTAATGTAAATGATATGTCTTTGCTAAACGATGATAAGAAGTGCATAAGATATTCTATGTCGTCTGTATTTGATGAAAAAGTAGTTTCTCTTCCTAAAGATTTTGTCTCACGATTAGGCTGAACAGGTCTATTGTCTATACCTAAAAGCCTATTGTAAAGTTCCCAAGATTGATTCGAGAATAATTCTACAAAATAATCTTTTGGAAGATTTAATAAATCATTTACTGTATATACGCCTATATTGTTTAGCTTGTCTATTGTCTTTTTTCCTATTCCATAAATTATTTTTATAGAAAGTGGTTTTAGTATATCTGGAACCATTTCTTTTGTTATAATTTTAATTCCATCTGGTTTATTCCAATCTGAGCCAAGCTTTGCTAGAAATTTATTGTGAGATATTCCAACTGATATAGTAAGTCCTGTTTTTTTTAAAACTTCACTTTTTATATACTTTGCTATTTCGATTGGAGTGGTATCTATATCAGATACATCCAGGTAAGCTTCATCTATTGATAAAGGTTCCACAATGTTGGTTATGCTATAGAGAATATCGAATACTTGATTAGAAACTTCCTTGTATCTTGAGTATCTAATTGGTAAAAATATTCCATTAGGGCACTTTTGTGCAGCCATAAATCCTGGCATGGCAGACCTAACTCCATACTTTCTGGCTTCATAAGAGCATGTACAGACTACTCCTTTGCTAGTTCTACCTCCTACTATAACGGGTTTTCCTTTAAGAGAAGGATTATCTACTTGTTCAACACTTGCAAAGAAAGCATCCATATCAACATGTATAATTTTACGACTCATTGAATCACCTACTTGTCACAAAATAAGAACGTAAGTTCTGTTTTATTATATCATATTTAAATTAAATAACTTTAAAAATAAAATTTAAATTAAACAAAAATCAATCCATATTAAATAAACTACACATATAAGAAAAATTATGATAATATTTAAACATACATATATAGATACATAATATGTAAACATATGTAATAATTTGAATAGGAGGTAAAAAATATGAACAAAAAAAGACTTGATAAAGTGTTAAAAAAAATGGAATCTAAAAATATACCTCAAATGTTAGTATCAGATCCAGCTGCTATATTTTATTTAACGGGAAAATGGTTTCATCCAGGAGAGAGATTATTAGCTTTATATATAAATGTGAGTGGAGAAAATAAATTGTTTGTAAATGAACTATTTCCAGTAAATGAAGATTTAGGAGTTGAAATAGTTTGGTTTAATGATACTCAAGATGGTGTTGAGATTATATCAAAATATGTAGATAAAACAAATACTATGGGTATTGATAAAAACTGGCCAGCTCGTTTCTTATTAAGACTTATGGAACTTGAAGGTGGAAGTAAGTTTGTAAATGGTTCTATGATTTTAGATAGAGTTAGAATGTGCAAAGACGATGAAGAGAAGAATTTAATGAGAGAGGCATCAAGACTTAATGATATAGCTGTTGAAAAAATGATAGAGTCTGTACCAATGGATTTATCTGAGAAGAAGATGGCTGATTTATTAAGTAATATATATGAAGAAATAGGTGCTAATGGATTTTCATTTGATCCTATTATAGCTTATGGTGAAAATGCAGCAAATCCTCATCATGAACCAGGTAATTCTATGCTTAAAGAAGGGGATAGTATAATTATAGATATTGGATGTGTTAAAGATTCTTATTGTTCTGATATGACTAGAACAGTATTTTATAAGTCTGTGTCTGATAAAGCTAAAGAGGTTTATAATACTGTTTTAGAGGCTAATAAGAAGGCTATATCAATAGTTAAGCCTGGTGTTAAGTTTAGTGATATAGATTTAGCTGCTAGAAACTATATAGAAGATGCAGGTTATGGAAAGTATTTCACACATAGAACAGGACACTCAATAGGTATAGAAACACATGATTTTGGAGATGTTTCATCTGTAAATCAAGATGAGGTAGCGCCTGGAATGATATTCTCAATAGAGCCAGGTATATATATACCTGGAGAGGTTGGGGTTAGAATAGAGGATCTAGTGCTTGTTACTGAAGATGGATGTGAAGTTCTTAATAAATATAGTAAGGATATTAAGGTAATCGGATAAAACTATATAGTGTTTAATTCCAAAATGACACTCATTAAAATAACGCTACTTAGTCAATATTTTCATAAAACTAAAGATTATGTCTTATTAAATATCTTAAAACTTCATGAACTCGCTTTGCTCAAACAATGAAGTTTCTTAACAGATATTTAAACGCCATAATCTAAGTTTTATTGGAAAATATTAACCGAAAAGTAGCTAACATTTTAATGAGCGTCATTTTCAAATTATAGAGTAAATTGTATGATTTTCAACGTATACAAAACATTTATAAAAGAACAGAAGTAACAACTATTTTGAGCAACGGAGCCCGTAGGGATCGTTGGCGACATGAGTCAGTGAGTAGCGACTAGACGAATTTTTTAATCATACTCATATAATTTATACTTTTCTATTATTGATATAAGCTTTTGAGGGTAATTTGGATCTGTACAGTAGCCACATGAATAAAGTGCCATGGCTTGTTCTTTATAATCCTTACAATTTCTTAATGCCTCATATCTTTTAGCTTTTCCAAGCAAGTTGGTGTAGTCCTTAATAGAGTCTGAATATGAATCATAAGATCTAAAACTTTGAACTACTTCTATTTTTTTATTGTTTACAAATTCATTAGTCATAAAATCAACCTTATTTTTATAGCCTTTACCTGCCTTTATTCCAAATAAGTTTTTTCCTGTTTGTGTTAACTTAGAATTTCCCCAATTACTCTCAAGAATTGCTTGTGCTATTGTAATACTTGGATATATATTGTATTTTTTATAACCGTAGTGAGTTTTTGAGTGTATAAGTTGTATAAATTCATCTTTTGTTTCAAATTTTTCATTGTGTAGATCTGGTAGTGGCGTGGATGATTTGAATAATAAGAGTATCAATGTAGAGCTTAAAAGAAAAAAGAATGTTGATGTAATAATAAAACCTATACTTATTTTATTTTTCATTTGAATCTCCTTTATCATAATATATATAATTATATATTATGATAAGGTTTAATAAAATAATACAATAGTCATATCAAAGTGTTTTTCCAGAATCTCTAGTTTGTATCAACTCACTAGGAAATGGTTCAAATATAGTCTGATTATGCAAATACTCGTTTTCAAATCTCATAACCCAAGAATTTATCATAGTTAATGGAACACAAAATGGTATTTTTTTGTCGTTGTATTTTTCTAGAGTTTCTAAAAAAAAAGCTTTTTCGTTGTATGATAAATGTTTAGAGAAATATCCCAATAGATGAAGTAGCATATTGATATTTCTATTTGGTTTAGAGGGTATAGATAAAGCTTTGTTAAGATATATTTTATAATCTTTTATTATATTTGATATATCTTTTGATTCTGTATTAGCAGTTAATTTTCCCATCTTTTTTAAATATCCAGGACTGTGAGCCATTAAAAGGTATTTATTTTTACTTTGAAAATCTATAAGAGACTTTATAGTTTTGTCATTTTCTACATTCTTAAAATCTGACTTTGTAAATATCTTTGTCAAAAAATGCTCTCTGATATTGAAGTTAGTAAGTCTTCCTTCATCCTCAATAGCTATATTTGGAAAGTATTCATATATTTTGCTTGCGAATAATCCACTACCTTTATTTGGAAGGGAAGGTGATTTGCCGTGGGATTTATAAACTTTAACATCCTTTATACCGCAAGATGGAGAACGACTTTTTAAAATAAATCCATCTATGTCCTTATCAGATATTTCTTTTAGGAATGAATGAGAGAAAGAATTCATTTTTTCAGTTAAATCACCTCCGTCTTTAGAAAAAACCAAATTAAAATTCTCTTTATCATCCTTTGAAACCAGTCGTAAGGTATCTCTAGGAGTAGAAAGGCCTATACTAGTTTCAGGGCATACAGGAAGAAAATTAACATGAGATTGTAGACTTTTTATAAAATCGTTATTTATTTTAGATCCATCATATCTGCAATTATCGTGTTCTATACATTTACTGAGCACGATATTAGGAGTGGTGAAATCTTTCATGAAAAGTCTCCTTTCGTTTAAATGTTCTTATTATGATTTGTATTTTTTTGAGAATATATTTATTTAACTTTTATGCGTTAGCATAAAGCGAATTTTTTGATAATGCAAATTACTAAATAATGTTATATAATCTTATAATAAATACGAAATAATATTTATTAAATTAATTATAGTATGAAATTACTAAGGGGAGATAAGAATGTTTATAAAACTTACTTTAAGGATATCTATATTGTTAATAAGTTTATTTTTGTTATTCTTATTAGCAGTTGTTATTACAGATTATAGACCAGATAAAATTATTCCACTTGAGGTTAAAGGTAATAAAGAAAAAATAGTAAAATTAGATAATGTTATGAGTATAACTACATTTAATACGGGATTTGGAGGACTTGATAAAAACCAAGATTTTTTCATGGATGGAGGTAAACTATCAAGGTCATACAGCAAGGAAAAAACTTATGAAAATATAGATGGGGTAGCAAATTATTTAAAAAATAAAAATTCTGATTTTTTCTTTGTTCAAGAAATAGATGAAAAGGCTACTAGAACTTATTACATAAACGAGTACGAAAAAATAAATGAAAAGCTTGATAAATATAGTAATTCATATGCTTATAACTATAAAGTTTTATGGATTCCTGTGCCTGTTAAAAAGCCTCATGGATATGTAAAGGCGGGTCTTTCTAGTTTTTCAAAATATGATGTAAGTAAGGCTACGAGATATCAATTGCCAGGTAAAGAGCGTTTTGAAAGACAACTATTTTTATTAGATAGATGTTTTATAGAAAGTAGACTTAAGGTAGATGGTTCTGATAAAGAGCTTGTATTAATAAATACACATTTATCAGCTTATGATAAGGGTGGAGTTGTAAGAAAACAACAATTATCTTATTTGAAACAACATATACAAAATGAGTACGATAAAGGAAATTATGTTTTGGTAGGAGGAGATTGGAATCATAAGCTTTGTAAGACAAGTTTCAAAAGTGAGGTAGAAAATAAGTGGATGCAGGAGATGCCTATTGATTTTAAGCCAGACAATTTCAAATGGGGGGTTGACCCTAGTATTCCAACTGTAAGAAGTCTTGATTCTCCTTTTAAAGATGGATATAATTTTGTTGAAACTATAGATGGTTTTTTGGTTTCTGATAATATAGAAGTATTAGATGTAAAGGGTGATAATTTGGGATTTGAGTATAGTGATCATAATCCTGTGACTATGGAGTTCAAATTAGAAAATTCGCTTGATGCTAACGCATCGCTCATATCGCCAACGAGTCCTCCGGGCTCCGTTGCTCAAAAATAGTTGCAAGTATAGTTCTTTCATAATTAACATGAGGGAAATTATATGATTTTCTCAGGAATAAAAGTTGAGGGTGATATTATGGTTGAGGAATTTAAGGTTAAAGGTGATGATGGGGTTAGTATTACTGTTCATAAGTGGGCAGATGTAGAAAATTTAAGAGGATCTGTTTTGATACTTCATGGTATGGCTGAGCATTCTTTGAGATATGATGAGTTTAGTAGGATGTTAAACGATAATGGATATGTTGTGTATGGATGTGATCATAGAGGTCATGGTAAAACAGGTACAGAATACAATCAATTAGGACATTTTGATGAAAATGAATGGCATAAAATAGTAAGTGATATAAATAATATAATAGATTATATTAAAAAAGAAAACAATAAGCCGCTTATATTACTTGGCCATAGTATGGGGTCTTTATTAGCTAGAACTTGTATTCAAGAATTTCCAGATGAATTTAGCGCTGTTATTTTATCTGGAACAACAATAGGAGGGAATTTTGTAAAAAGAAATATGGGATATATGATATCTAAAATATATGCAAGTATATATGGGTATAATAAAAAAGCATATCTTATGGATAAATTGACTTTTGGAAACTACAATAAATCCTTTTATCCTAATAAAACAGAGTTTGACTGGTTATCTTCAGATGAAGACAAGGTTGATAAATATACTAAAGATAGTTTATGCGGATTTATATGTAGTGCAGGGTTATATGTTAATCTATTAAAAGCCGTAAATTTAACTATAAACAAACATAATATAAATAAGATATCCAAAAAATTGCCTGTATTAATATTATCAGGAGACAATGATATGGTTGGATCAAATTCAAAGGATGTAGTGAAATTATATAATGCATATAAAAAAGCAGGCATTGAAAACATAGAATTGAAGATATATGAAAATGGAAGACATGAGATGCTAAATGAATTGAATAGATATGAAGTATATGAAGATATAATTAGATGGATAGGAAATATAGAGTATTGATGGATAAAAATATATATTATAAAATATAATTATTATTTTAGTATTAGTTATGGAGATGATTTGATATGAAATTATGTTCGAAATGCAACAAGAATATAGCTGTTGTATTTACATCTACGATTGAAAATGGTAAATCAGAGATGAAAGGGTTATGTATAGAATGCGCTAAAAAAAGTGGTCTTCCAATAATAGATCAATTAATGCAGCAAACTGGTATGAATGAAGAAGATATAGAAAATTTAACAGGACAGATGAATTCGGTAATTGAGGGCATGGATTTGGAAGATTTGGATGAAAGTAGTATGTTCTCGAAGATGATGAACAGTACAATGCCTAAAAACGAAGAGGAACAAGAATACATGGATAATGAAGAAGATTCTAATGAAAAAACAGATAAAAAAAATAAAAAGAAAAAAAACAAGGATAAACATCTTAGACAATATGGAACTAACTTAACTGAAAAAGCAAAAAACAATGAAGTTGATAGAATAATTGGAAGAAATAGAGAAATAGATAGAGCTATACAGATATTAAATAGAAGAAATAAAAATAATCCTATATTAATAGGAGAGCCTGGCGTTGGTAAAACTGCTATAGCAGAGGGGCTTGCAGTTAGAATAGTTCAAAAAGAGGTTCCAGCAAAATTATTTGATGCTCAGATATATCTTCTAGATTTAACTGCTGTTATTGCGGGAACTCAGTTTAGAGGTCAATTTGAAGGTAGAATGAAGAATATAATAAAGGAAGCTAAAGAAAATGAGAATGTTATACTCGTAATAGATGAGATACATAATATTATGGGTGCAGGTGAAGTTCAAGGTGGAGCTATGAATGCTGCAAACATATTAAAGCCATCGCTTGCTAAAGGAGAAATTCAATTAATAGGAGCTACAACTCTTGAAGAATATAAAAAGCATATAGAAAAGGATGCAGCTCTTGAGAGAAGATTCCAGCCTGTATTAGTTGAGGAACCTACTGTTGATGAAACTATAGAGATTTTAAAAGGTATTAAAGGATATTATGAGGATTATCATAATGTTAAGATATCGGATGAAGTAATAGTTGCAGCAGCTACTCTATCAAAGAGATATATAACAGATAGATTTTTACCTGATAAAGCTATAGACATAATAGATGAGGTTGGTTCGAGAGCTAATTTAAAGAATCAAGGTCTTATAGAGATACAAGCCTTAAAAGAAGAATTAGAAAAAATTCAAATAGAAAGAGAAGAAGCATCAAATAGCAATGATTATGAAAAAGCAGCAGAGTGTAAGATGAAGGAATGCAAGATAGAACAAGATATTAAAGAGATAGAGGAAAAGTGTTCGGATGTAGAGATTACAGTAGAGGATGTTGCTTTTGTTATAGAGTCTTGGACTAAGATTCCTGTTCAAAAGATTACTCAATCAGAGGCTGCTAAGCTTTTGAATTTAGAAAATAGACTTCATAAAAGAGTAATAGGTCAGCATAATGCCATTGCAAGCATATCAAAGGCTATAAGACGTAATCGCTCTGGATTTAGAAAAAAGAAAAAACCATCGTCATTCATATTTGTAGGACCTACTGGAGTTGGTAAAACAGAACTTGTAAAAACTTTAGCAGTTGAACTATTTGGAAGTGAGGAATCACTTATAAGAATAGATATGTCAGAATATATGGAAAAGCATACGGTTTCAAAATTAATAGGAGCTCCTCCAGGATATGTTGGATATGATCAGGGTGGTCAGTTAACAGAAAAAATAAGAAGAAAGCCTTATTCTGTTATACTTTTAGATGAAATAGAAAAGGCCCATGAAGATGTATTTAATATGTTACTTCAAATACTTGAAGATGGAAGACTTACTGATAGTCAAGGTAGAACTGTATTCTTTGAAAATAGTGTTATAATAATGACTTCTAATGCTGGAACTAACTTTAAAACAAGTTCTATAGGGTTTAATAGTGATGGATATGACGAACTTGAGACTAGAGTTAATGATGCTTTAAAGAAGATATTTAGACCAGAATTTTTAAATAGGATAGATGAGACGATAGTGTTTACTAAACTTAATAAGGATGAACTATCTAAAATAATAGGATTAATGATAAATGAGGTAGTTGAAGAAGCTGAAGAAAAGAATATGACTATAAATATTTCTGATGAGGTTAAAGAATTTATACTTGAAAAAGGATATGATGACAAGTATGGTGCTAGACCTTTAAGAAGAACTATTCAAAAGTATATAGAAGATGATATAGCAGAAAAATACCTTAAAGGTGAATTAAATGAAGGTGCTTGTATAAATATAGAAATAAAAGATGGAAAAGTATTAATAAGCTAACAAGAGAGTCGAGATTAATAACTAAATTTAGATGGTTAAGCTAAAAATTACGCTCACCGAAATAACGATACTTAATTAACATTTTAATAAAACTAAAGATTATGCCGTATGAAATATCCTAAAAGTTCTAAACTTCCGTTGGTCAGACAACGAACTTTCTTAACGGGTATTTTAACAGCATAATCTAAGTTTAATAGTAAAATGTTAATCAAAAGTATCTAACATTTCAATAAGCGTAATTTTTTTATATAGTTATTTAGAGTTCGTGTAAATCTAAGAAAAAATATTTTTAAATATATAAAAACCAATATCAATAACCTTTACACATATCTTATAAAGTAATATACTTGAACTTGGAGCTCTTTAAATTAATAAGAGGAAAAGAAGGGGTATATATGAAAACTAAAATTTATTCAATTATCGCAATAATGTTAAGTGTTACTATGTGGGGGCTATCTTTTTTAAGCATAAAGATAACTTTAAATGTATTTGGACCTATGACGCTTGCAGCGCTCAGGTTTTTGATTGCATCAATTATATTGTTCGTGGTAATGAAAATAAAGGAGCCGGATACTAAGCTTCAAAGAGAAGATGTAAAGTGTATGGCCACAGCTGGTATTGTTGGAGTATCTATATATTATTGCTTGGAGAATTATGGTATTAAATATATAAGTTCATCGCAGGCATCTTTGATAACAGGAACTATACCAATATTTTCTTTGATAGTTGATAGTGTTATATTAAAAAATAAGCTTAGTGTTAACAATATCATAGGAGTTTTACTATCTGTATTTGGAATATATTTCATAATAGGGGGAAATATAAGATTGGAATCAAGTGAACTATTAGGATATATATTCATGTTTGGATCTGTTTTTTCATGGGTGTTCTATAATTATGCAACTAAGAATTTATTTGAAAAATACTCACAATTAGCTATTGTATTTTATCAAATAATATTTGGAACAATAGTATTGATTCCATTTGCATTATTTGAAAATAACAACTGGAATTTGATGAATAACGTTGTGGTATATAACTTTTTATATCTTGCTTTATTTTGTTCTGCTATTGCATACGTTTTGTATATGTATGCTTTAGAAAATCTTGGTTCTACAGTTACAACATTATATTTGAATTTTGCACCTATTGTAACGGTTTTAGGAGGATATTTTATATTCAATGAAGTTATGAATAAAAATCAAATGATAGGAGTAATACTGATAGTATCATCTGTTTATGTGGTTAATTTAAAAATATCATATTATGATATTTCACAAATGATAAAATATAAGACAATAAATTACAAGTCAAAAAATTTTGATTCAAAATAATATAGCAGGGGGAACATATTATGAGTGAACGTATTTCGATTCCTAGATACATAAAAATAGCACTTGATGTAGCTACTCGTATTTATAAAGGAAGCATACATGAAGGAGAAAAATTAAGAGGACGGTCTATACTAGCTTCTGAATATAATGTATCTCCTGAAACTATAAGAAAAGCTATGAAAGTTTTAGAGGATAGAGAAGTGGTTAGGGTTAGCAAGGGGAGTGGAATAATTGTATTATCAAAATATAAAGCAGGAGAAGTTATCCAAAGCTTTAGAAATAGTGAAGAGACAATAAGCGATTTAAGACATAGGCTTAAAAATTTCATGGATGAAAAAAAAGAAATAGAAAAAAAAATACAGGAAACTATGGAAAAAATTATAGATTTATATAAATTTAAAAGATCTGACATAATAGATCCTATGCAAATTCAACTTAAAGAAGATTATCATATTATAGGAAAGACCATAGGAGAATGCAAAATATGGGAAAATACAGGTGCTACTATATTAGGAGTTTTAAGAAATGGTAATATGATTTTGTCTCCTGGTCCTAATCTTGAATTTAAGGCAGGAGATAGCTTGATATTAGTAGGAGACTTAGGTGTTACTGATAAAATAAATAAATACTTAAGAATTGTATAGATAAAGTGAAACTTAATTCAGATGGAGTTTTTACTTCAAATGAATTTTAGTTCTCGGATAAACTAAATTATGATATAATATGTTGGTGAATTTTAGGGGGTGATATAATGAAAAATCTACCTATAGGTGTGTTTGATTCGGGTATGGGTGGTATTAGTGTTCTAAGAGAAATAAAAAAACTGATGCCCAATGAAGATTATATATACTACGGTGATTCTAAAAATATACCTTATGGCAAAAAAACTAAAGAAGAACTAGAAAAAATATGTCTAGATATTGGAGATTATTTTGTAGATAGAGGTGTTAAATCTATAGTTATAGCTTGTAATACAGCAACTAGCGCTGTTGTAGATAAATTTAGAAATAGGTATAAAATACCTATTATAGGGATTGAACCTGCTTTAAAACCTGCTGTTGAAACGTATGAAAGTGGAAAAATTGTAGTTTTAGCTACAGAAGTGACTTTGAAAGAAAAGAAATTCAATTTACTTATGAACCAATATAAAGATGAAGCTGAAATTCTTAAAATTCCAGCTCCAAAACTGGTAACTGTTGTAGAAAGTGGTATTACAGAAGGTGTTGAAGCGGAAGAAGCTATAAAAGAACTATTTAAAGATGTTAATATAAATGAAATATCTTCAATTGTACTTGGATGTACACACTACATATTTTTAAGAAATGCTATAAAAAAGGTATTAGGTGAGAGCGTGAAGCTTATAGATGGTGGCTATGGGACCGCACACAATTTGAAAAATATTTTATCTAGTATGGATATGTTATGTGATAATGATATAGATGGTCGTGTAGAGGTTGTAAATTCATCAGAAGATGAATCTAAAATAGGGCTATCTTATAAACTATTGAATATATAAACATATAATAAGGAGCTGTGTTGAGATGATTTTAAAAATCATTTTGATGCAGTTCTTTTTTTTATATATATCGACAAGGTATCCCTAATTTTCACATTAATTCAGAAGGGTTTTGTGATAGGGAAATTGAAATACTTATATAGGTATTGAAGTTAATTAATTAAAAAAGGGGAGCTAGTTGATATGGATGAAAGTAGAAGAATGAAGTTAGAAGATATTTTGGCTTCGAAGGGATTGTCAATAAACTATCAATCAGGAGGAGAAGCTCCAAATTGTATGGTAGATAGAGAAATAAAAAAAGAGCCTACTACTAGAGCAAAAAAGTTAAGAGATATATATTATAATACTCTTTCAACCACAGATATGGAATTTCCATATTGGTATAATCGTAAATGGAAAGAACTAGATGGTGAAGTGACTATAGTTAGAAGAGCTATAGCTTTAAAAGAAGCATTCTCGCATTTGACACCAAATATTATACCTGGTGAAAAGTTAGTTATGCAAAAGACATATAACTACAGAGGTTCATTTCCTATGCCCTGGCTGTCGGAAGGATTCTTTGTAGCTAATCAAAGCGAACTTAAAGAATCACCAAGTGAAAGTGCTGATGAATTAAGTGAATTTGGACAAGGTGGAGGAAATGTTACTAAAAGTTTTGGAAATGTAGTATCTATTGCTGGTAAGTTTGGAATGAGAAAAGAAGAAATACCAGTATTATTAAAGATAGCAAATGAATGGGTAGGGAAATCAGTAGAAGATTTAGGTAGAAAATATGAAAAAATGGTTCCTGATTATGAAGTGAAAGAAAATATAATGAAAAGTCTTGTGTGTATGTTTGATTCAGGATTTACACTTCCACAAGGAAGAGAGGTAATAAATTATTATTATCCACTACAATATGGGTTTGATGGCTTGATAAAAATGGCAAAGGAATGTAAAGATGACGTTGCAGGTAAAGCTGATGGTGATGGAATTATAGGAATGGATAGACTTTATTTTTATGAAGCTGTAATTCATATAATAGAAGGTATTCAAAATTGGATATTAAATTATGCAAAACACGCAAGAGAACTTGAGAAAAAGTCAAATGATCAGATTCAAAGGAAAGAGTATGCACAAATAGCTGAGTGCTTAGAGTGGATTGCGCATAAGCAGCCACGTAATTTTAGAGAAGCACTTCAATTAACATATACTCTTCATATTGCAGTACTTAATGAAGATGCTATATCAGGTCTTTCAATAGGAAGACTTGGACAAATATTATATCCTTGGTATGAACAAGATATAAAAGCTGGAATAATTACAAAAGAAGAAGTACTAGAGCTTATGGAGCTTTATAGAATAAAAATAACAGCAATAGATTGCTTTGCATCTACTGGTGTTGTTGGTGGAGTTCTATCTGGAAATACATTTAATAACTTAACTATTGGAGGGCTTACAAGAAAAGGACAAAGTGCTACAAATGATTTAGAAATGCTTATAGTAGAAGCTGGAATGACTTGTGAAACGCCACAACCTACATTATCAGTTCTGTATGATGAGAAGTTACCTGAAAAATTCTTATTAAAATGTGTAGAGTGTGATAAAACAGGTGCTGGATATCCAGCTTGGATGAATAATAGAGGTGCTATTGAATTTTTGATGAATCAATATGCAGAAGAAGGAATGACAATAGAAGAAGCCAGATCCGTTGCTATAGGTGGATGTCTTGAAACTTCTCCGTGTACTTGGAAGGAACTTGTTTTAAACGGTAAAAAATATGAAATACCAGGTGGAGCAGGTCATCCAACAAGTGTAGGGGTTCACTTTGTTGCAAATCCTAAAATATTAGAATTAGTATTGATGAACGGAAAAGATCATAGAACAGGAATTCAAGTATTAAATCCTCATAATAAAAAGCTTGAAACTTATGAAGAATTATTTGATGCATTCAAGGCTTACTATGAAAAATCAGTAGATGTACTTGCAAAAACTAATAATGTACAGCATGATATATGGCGCAAACAAAATATGTCAGTAGTTAACTCATTCTTAAAACCAGATTGTCTTTCAACAGGACAGCATATTGGAAATTTAGGATATAGATATAATGCAACATTTAATGTGGAAAGCTGTGGAACAGTTACTATGGTTAACTCGTTAGCAGGTTTTAAAAAGGTTGTATACGATGATAAAAAATATACTATTGAAGAAATGAAGGATGCTATACTTAACAATTTTGGATTTAAAAAAGCAGATGAAATAGGAAGCTACTCTCTTTCTGATCAACAAAAAGAAGACATGAGTGGGAAATATGATGATATATATGGAATGTGCTTAATTGCTCCTAAATATGGTAATGCAGATTCATATGTAGATGATATTTTAAGAGAATATGAAGAATGGTTCTGTGAAATGTGCCGTGGAGTTGAATCTTTATATGGAAAACCTATGTATGCATGTCAAATATCAGTTTCTACTCATGGAGCACAAGGAGGAGCAACTCTTGCAACACCAGATGGAAGACTTGCAGGAACTACTTATGCAGATGGTTCTATGTCAGCATATCCAGGAACTGATAAAAATGGACCATATGCTTTATTTGAATCAGCAACAGTTTGGGATCATTCAACATCTCAAAATTCTCAAATGAACTTAAAGATACATCCAAGTGCTCTAAAAGGAGTTCAGGGAACTAAAAACTTATTAGATTTAACAAGAGCGTATATGAGAAAAGGAGGATTTCATATACAATACAACATTGTAGATTCTAAAATATTAAAGGTTGCTCAGGAAAAGCCTGAAGAGTATAGAGATCTTATGGTAAGGGTTGCAGGATTCACTCAATATTGGTGTGAAATAGGTAAGCCTATACAAGATGAAGTTATAGCAAGAACAGAATATGAAGGGGTGTAAAACTATGGGAAAATCAAAACACAATGATTGTTTAAATTGTTCTCCTATTGATGCAGCAAAGGGGATTTGTAGAATAACAAATGAAATGGTTAATATAGATAGTGATATATGTAATAGATTTGAACCTGTTCCTAAATGTAAAAATTGTGAATATTTCAAAGAAGAAAAAGAAGATAATTTAGGAACATGTACAGGACTTGAAAAAGAGGATTGGACTTTTGGTGATTTAAGTGCAATAACATGCAAAGGGCACAAGTTTAAATAATAAAAGAAGGTAATGGGGGACTTTGAGATGAATAATGACATGAAAGGAATGATATTTGATATACAGAGTTTTTCGGTACATGATGGACCAGGTTGTAGGACAACTGTTTTTATGAGTGGATGTCCTTTGAAATGTGAATGGTGTGCTAATCCAGAAAGTTGGGATAAAAAACAACATATCATGTTTAGTGAAGGAACTTGTAAATATGAAAAAGGATGTAATATATGTAGAAATAAGTGTTTGGATGGAGGATTGACTTTTGATGAAAATAATAAGCCTCAGTTAAATTGGAATATATGTAAAAATTGTAAAATGTTTGAATGTAGTAATGCATGTTACTATAATGCATTGAAAGTATGTGGTAAGGAGTATGAAATATCAGAATTAATAAAAATACTTGCCAGAGATAATCATTCTTGGAGCAGCAATGGAGGAGTTACATTTAGTGGAGGAGAGCCATTTTTTCAAAGTGAATTTTTAATAAATACTTTAATAGAATGTAAGAATAATTATTTTCATACAGCAATAGAAACTACAGCGTATATAGATAATAATACTTTTTTAAAAGCAATGAAATATATAGATTTTGTATTTATTGATTTAAAACATATGGATAGAGAAAAGCATAAACAAAAGACTGGAGTTTACAATGATTTAATTTTGGAAAATATAAAATCACTTGCAAATTCGAATAAAAGAATAGTTCTAAGAATGCCTGTAATAAGAGATTTTAATGATACATATCAAAATATAATTGATACTATCTCTTTCATGAAACAAAATAATTTAATCGAAATAAATATACTTCCATTTCATAGATTAGGAGAATCTAAATGGAAACAATTAGGGAATGAATATAAATATAAATACGAAGAAGGTACGCCTATGAAAAAATTGGAAGAGATACAGGATTTATTCTTAGAGAATGATATAGCTTGCTATATAGGTCATGATACTGTATTTTAAGATGATTTAAAATATAAAAGGCAGTTTTAAAATAGAAATTAATTTCTATTTCAAAACTGCCTTTACAATATATTATGCTCTTTTAGCTTCTTTTGAAGATTCCCAACATTCTAGATTGTTCAGACCTTCTATGTTATCTGAATAAAATACTGGATCTTTTCCTTCTTTCTTTTGAGCAGCATAATCTTTTAATGCTGCAAATGCTATTTTACCAAGTTGAGAAATAGCTATCAGATTTATCAATGCCATTAAACCCATGAATAAGTCTGCCATATCCCAAACTATTTGAACTTTAGCAACTGATCCGAATACAACCATACCTACTACTGATAATCTATATATTAATAAATAAACATTATTAGTGTTTATAAATTCTATATTAGTTTCACCATAGTAGTAATTACCTATTATAGAACTGAATGCAAATAACAAAATACAAGCAGCTATAAATGTATTTCCCCAAGAACCTACTTGAGAACTTAAAGCAGTTTGTGTAAGCTGTATACCAGTTAAACCTTCTGTTGTATAAGCCCCAGATAGAAGGATTATAAATGCAGTAGAACTACATATTAAAAGTGTATCAGTAAATACTCCAAGCGTTTGAATTAAACCCTGCTTAACTGGGTGAGATACTTCTGCTGTTGCAGCTGCATTTGGGGCAGATCCCATACCAGCCTCGTTAGAGAAAAGACCTCTCTTAATACCTTGCATTAAAGCAGCTCCGATTCCACCACCTATAGCAGCTTTTGCACCAAAGGCACTGCTTATAATAAGAGAGAATACTGATGGTACTAAAGTTATGTTTTTGATAATTACAAAGAAAGCAACTAATATATAAGCAACAGCCATTACAGGAACTATTAATTCTGCAACCTTTGCAATTCTTGTAACTCCACCGAATATTATAATCGCTGTAACTGTAGCTAATACTAATCCGATTATAATTCTATTTAATCCAAATGCTTCTTCAAAAGCAAGCGAAATAGTGTTTGATTGTACTGCATTGAAAACAAGACCAAAACATAGAGTTATTAGTATTGAAAATAAAACTCCCATCCATCTCTTGTTTAAAGCTTTTTCCATATAATAAGCTGGACCACCGCGGTATCCGTTTTTATCTTTAACCTTATAAATTTGAGCTAAAGTACTTTCAACAAAACTTGAGCCAGCTCCTATTAAAGCTATAAGCCACATCCAAAATACAGCACCAGGTCCACCTATAGAAATAGCTAATGCGACACCAGCTAAGTTACCAGTTCCAACCCTAGAAGCTGTACTTATACAAAATGCTTGAAATGAAGATACACCTTGTTTTTCATTAGATGAATTACTAGCGCCATCTCCCAATAGTCTAAACATCTCTCCTAAGAATTTAAACTGAACAAAGTTAGACTTAAATGTGAAATAAAGACCAAGTGTAATAAGTAAAAATATAAGAACGTATTGCCAAAGTATAGTGTTTCCTACAGAAACTATTTTTTCTAAAATGCTCAACATTTTATCACTCCCTTTTAATATAAATTTATAAAATATTATTATTGCTTTAAATGAAATTTAGTATTGATTCAGTTTAGCATCAATTGAAACAATTGTACCAAAAAATAAATAAAATATCAAATTTCTTTTTATTCTGAATTTTACAAAAATGAATTTTATATCAAAAAGATGCTTGCAATGATTACAATTATTGCATATAAAATGAACTGTAGGTTTTTAAATGGTATTTTTAAACAGAAAAAGTTAAAAAAATATGAATTAATAAAAAAAAATTATTCATATAAAGTGAAACTTAATTTAAAAGAGGGTAATAAAAAAAGATGAAGCGAAAGATTCATCTTTATTTGTGTTCATGATTAACAAGGTGATTACTACAATATTCATAGTCTCCACTACATTTAGAACAGTATCTAAATTCTATATTCGGATCGTCTTTTTCGGTTATTCCACATACAGTACATTTATGAAAATAATCTTTTTTAGTTATGCTAGTTATATTAGATTTAAATTGATTTTTTCTGTTATAAGCGATTCTTCTATTCTTAGCATTATATAAATTGCTTTTTCCAAAAAAAATCAAGTAATTTATTATAGATACTATAGCTGTTAACTTGAACATTATAGGAGAAAATATAATTGTATAAACTATAAATATCCAGTTCATCCAAGCTAAGTATTTAACTTTAATTGGAAGTATGAAGAATATATAAAACTCATAGTCTGGATATATTTTAGCAAAGGCTAAAAATATAGATAGATTTAAATAAGTAGCACTGACCGGGGAATTAATTACAAAGGATACTATTGTAGTTCCAATCATACCTAACAAATAGTATAGATTGAACTTAAAACTACCCCATTCCTGTTCAAGTGCAGAGCCTAGAGAATAATAAATATATAGTCTGAAAAATATCCAAATAGGATCAAGTAAAGGTGGTATAAATATATAAGTAATTAATCTCCAAACTTGTCCTTTCATAACTAAGTTAGGATTTAGTTCAAGCAAAGATATTAAGTTATAAGAGTGGGTTATGAAATATATACCATATACAAGGGTAGATAAACCTATTATATAATACATTAGATTTTCTATTGCAAGATGTCTGTATTTTCGCTCTAATTTATTTATCCAATTCATCTGAAAACCTCCTTTTGTAAAAAATAAAATTTGCAAATACACACTATATTATGACACATACATTATATATTGACCAAAAGTGAGGTTGAATATTTAACGCAAATTCATATATAGTGGTATAATAAATAATAATATTAATCCGTAAGGAGTGATAAAATTGCCAACGGAAATTTTACTGGGTAAGAATGAAGATAGTATTAAAGCTTGGAGAAAATTCATAAAAACAGGGGAATTAGATTATGACTTAATAAGACCTATTATAGCTAAATCTTGGTTGAGAAGTAAAGCTTATAAAATAGATCCATTTGTAAATAATGAAGTTTTAAAGCTTAATGAAAGAGAATTGAGGAAAAGAAAAGAAGAATCCAAGAGATTAATAGAGATAGCTAAACCTTTTATGAATAGCTTGTATAAGATAGTTGAAGATAAAGGACTTGTAACTAGACTTGCGGATGGAGAAGGCTATATTCTTGAGTTTATGGGAAATAGTGATCTTATAGACACTTACAAAGATCTTAATATAGAGATGGGAAGTAATATAGGCGAAAAAAATATGGGAACTAATGCTTTATCACTTGCAATAATAAATAAAGAGCCTATACAGGTGCTTGGAGGTGAACACTATTGTAAGATGTATCACAATTGGAGTTCATCTGCTTGTCCTATAAAGGATGAATATGGTAATGTTGTTGGTGTATTGAGTGTAACGGGACCATATGAAAAAGTTCATCCTCATACATTGGGAATGGTTGTGGCATCAGGTGAAGCTATAGAAAATCAATTGAAAGTTAATGATATGAATAAAAAGCTCAGTATGACAAATAAGCATTTATTTGCAATAATGGAATCTATATCTGAGGGACTGTTAGGTATAGATAACAAAGGTATAATCAAGGATATAAACTTATTCGCTAGAAAATTACTTTCGCTTGATGAAAAAGATATTATAGGAAGAAATATCAGTGAACTTATAAGTGAGAAAAACAATAAAATAGTGATAAGTGTTATAAATAAAGGTAAAAAGTATGAAGAAACTGAAATATATTTTAAAAACAAAAAAGGACAAAGAATATACTGTATAGTAAGTTTGACTCCTATAAAAGACTGTGATACGGATGAAGTTGAAGGTGTTGTTGTAACTTTTAGAAAGGCTAAGACTATTCATAACCTTGTAAATAAAATAATAGGAGCTGAAGCTATATTCACTTTCGATGATATTATAGGTAAGAGTGATATTATTCAAGAAGCTAAAAGAATTTCAAAAAAAACTGCAAGAGCAAATACTACTATACTTCTTCAAGGTGAAAGTGGTACAGGAAAAGAATTGTTTGCCCAATCAATACACAATGAAAGTCCTAGAAAAAATAAACCATTCGTATTTTTAAACTGTGGGGCTATTCCTAGAGAACTTGTAGCAAGTGAATTATTTGGATATGTAGAGGGGGCGTTTACTGGTGCTAAAAGAGGTGGACATCCAGGAAAATTCGAGCTTGCTGATGAGGGAACTATATTTCTTGATGAAATAGGAGATATGCCTCTTGATACACAGGTAAATTTACTTAGAGTTTTAGAAACTAAGTCAATAGTGAGGGTTGGAGGGCATAGCGTTATACCAACAGATGTTAGAGTAATAGCTGCAACTCATAAGAATTTAAAGGAAGAAGTTGAAAAAGGAAACTTTAGAGAAGATCTTTATTATAGATTAAATGTAATGCCTATAACTACGCCGTCTTTAAGACATAGAAAAGAAGATATAGATCTTTTGGTTGAATATTTTCTTGGAAAATTTAGCAAAAAGATGAATAAAACTATAGGACCTATTAATGAAAGTTTCTATAAATATGTTAAAAGTTATGATTGGCCTGGGAATGTAAGAGAACTTCAAAATGTAATGCAGTTAGTTGTAAATATGGTTGAAGAAGGAGAAATTATAGAATATAAACATTTACCTTCATATATAAAACCTAGCAATTTGTGCAAGAAAATAGGAATAAAAGAAGAATTGTTGACTTTAGCTGAAATAGAGAAAATAGCAATAATAAAAACCTTAGAGGATGTGAATGGAAATATAGCTCTTGCTTCAAAAACACTTGGCATAGGAAGAAGTACTCTTTATAGAAAAATAGAAAAATACAATATAGATTACATGATATAGAGTGAAAGTGTATCAAAATGAAACGTAAGTTTCGTTTTGATACACTTTTTTATGTCTTAAAATTAACAAGTGTTTTAAAATGATACATAAAACGAGTTTAAAATAACGTTTTCATACGTATTTATATTTTGAAATAAAAGAAATTAAAATAATCAACTTTGTAGTGTGCGTTGAAATAACAGGGTCTGCAACTGTAAAATATCAAACAAACACAAAAGTGGCATGGAATTTGCTAGATAAATGATATGTAAAATTAATTTTAAGATAAAGAAACAAAAGGAGGTTTTTTTATGAAAAAATTATTAATAGTTATGACTATATTATTAATATTTTGGGATGTATTAGAGGGTTCAATAAATATGGAAAATTTCTTGGTTGGAATGTGTATATGTTTGTTCGTTTATAAGTTCAATAAAGAAAATTTTATTACAAAATAAGGTGGGATATTTTTGTTTAGAAAATTTATTTATATAATTCAATATTTATTTGTATTAATAGTGGAAGTTATAAAAGCAAATATAGATGTTGCAAAGATAGTTTTAAGTCCAAAAATAGATATTGAACCAGTTGTTGTAAACTTTAAAACTAAACTAAAATCTGATTTATGTAGAGTTATATTGGCAAACTCAATTACATTGACTCCTGGAACTATAACTATGGTTATGGAAAATGATGTATACACAATACATTGTCTTAAAAAGCAGTTTGCAGAGGGTCTTTTAGATTCTAAGTTTGAAAATATACTTTTGAAAATAGAGGAGAGTTAGATGATTATGGAAAGAATATTCGTAGCTTCAAGTTTGTTTTTATCTATTACAATAGTATTTTGTATGATAAGAGCTATAAAGGGTCCGATAGCTGCTGATAGATTGATTGCAGTAAATGTAATTGGTACTAAAACTATAATTTTGATATCGTTGATATCATTTGTATTGCACGAAACTTATTTTATAGATGTTGTACTCGTATATGCACTTATTAGTTTTATAGGATCGATAGGAATAGCTGATTTGATCGATAAATAGGAGGGGTAATATGAAATTGGTTGTAGTAACTATATTTTTATTCTCAGGCCTATTTTTCTTTTGTATAGGAACTATAGGTTTGTTTAGATTTAATGATGTTTTTACAAGAGCTCATTCTGCTGCTAAATGTGATACTTTGGGTGCAGTTCTTAGTTTACTTGCTTTAATTATATACAATGGTTTTTCATTTGTTAGTATTAAGTTGATTTTAGTAGTAGTTTTTTTATGGATTACAAATCCTACTGCAACACACTTAATAACAAGGGCGGAGTTTAATAGAAGAAAATAAGCATATATGGAGTGAATTGATATGGGATTACTTAGTATTATTATGATTTTATTTTTGATATTTGCATCAGTAGCAGTATCATTCGTTGAGGATTTACTAGGTGCAATAATTGTATTTATGGTATATTCTCTTGTGATGGCAATGCTTTGGCAACAATTAAATGCTCCTGATCTTGCTATAACTGAAGCTGCTGTTGGAGCTGGAATTTCAACACTTCTATTTATATTAACTCTTAAGAGAATAAAGGGGGATTCGAAATGAGAAAAATTATAACTGTTATTTTGACCACTTTATTAATAGGAATAATACTTGTAGGAGTAAGTGAGTTACCTGAGTTTGGAGAATTTGATGTTCCAGCTCATAATTATGTATCTAAGACCTATTTAGAAGATACGGTTAAAGAAACTGGTGCGCTTAATATAATAACTGGAATTATATTAGATTATAGAGCGTTTGATACTTTTGTAGAGGCTACTGTTTTATTTACGGGAGGAATTGTTGTTTTATTGCTTTTAAGAAGAGAAGGTGATGAGTGTGAATAGTAAAATACTCAGTGTTGTTTCAAAATTTGTAATACCTTTTATACAGGTGTTTGGAATATATGTTATTGTAAATGGACATATATCTCCTGGTGGCGGATTTGCAGGAGGAACTATAATAGGCGCAAGTTTTATTCTTTATAGAATTGTAAATGGAGCTGATAAAGCTAAAGGTAAGTTCTCCTATAATGCATTAATAAAAGCTATGTGTTTTTCTTTGATAGGGTATGGGATGTTAAAAGGATATAGTTTCATAGGAGGAGGGCTACATCTACATCTTCCGAGTTTTCCAATTGGCACACCTGGTAGAATATTTTCAGCTGGTTATTTACTTCCTCTTAATATTTTTGTGGGTTGTGTAGTAGCCATCACGATGTATTTTTTGTATAGTTTGTTTAGTGAAGGAGAAATATAATATGCAAAATTTAATGAATAATTATATAGAGGTAGGGTCTATTATTCTGTTCGGAATTGGATTTATGACACTACTTCTTAATAATAATATGATAAAAAAGATAATCGGTCTTAATATAATGGATACAGCTATATTTTTATTTTTTATAGCTAGAGGATTTATATATGAAAAGGATGCACCGATAGTTGTTGGAGAATTTAAAGGAGTTGATGGATATATCAATCCTGTTCCGACATCTCTTATGCTTACAGGTATAGTAGTTTCAGTTAGTATGACTGCATTTATGCTAGCTCTTACCATAAAACTTCATGAAAAATATAAAACTATAGATTTAAGAGAAATTCTGAATATGAAGGAGGGGTAGATTTGGCTATAAAGAGTTTTCCGTTAATTATGATTTTAATATTATTTATAAGTTCATTCACTATGCCCCTTATAAAGAATAATAGAATTATAAAAAGTATAAGCTTTATAACTAATCTTGTATGTTTAATATTGTCTATATTTACTTTTGATTATGTGAAGGTACATGGCGATTTCAAATATAGGATGGGTCATTTTGATGCTCCTTGGGGGATTGAATTTAAGGTTGGAGCTATAGAGTGCTTAATGGCTATTTTGTTTACATGTGTTTGTTTTTTTATAATATGGTACTCGATGTATAGTATAGAAAAAAATATAAAAAAGATGAAAATTCCATTTTATTACCTGCTTATAAATATACTACTAGCTTCTTTTCTTGGAATGGTATTTACCAACGATATATTTAATGCATTTGTATTTATAGAAGTTAGTACCCTTGCATCTTGTGGAATAATAGCTGTTAAGGATGATAAGGAAAGCATAAAGGCTACGATAAAATATATAGTTCTTAGTAGTTTAGGCTCTGGTCTTGTTCTTTTGGGAATAGCATTTATATACTCTATTACTGGAAATTTAAATATGGAATTTATAAGTATGGAACTTTCAAAACACTGGACTGAGTATAGAAAAATAGTAACATTATCTATTGGATTATTCGTTATAGGTCTTGGTATTAAAGGGGCGATATTTCCACTTCATATATGGATGGCAGATGCATATTCATCTGCAATAGATACTACAACAGCACTTTTAGCAGCTATAGGAGCAAAGGCTATAGTTATATTGTTTATCAAAATATTATATAGAGTATTTGGATATGAAATTATAAATGAAGTGAAAGCATTAAATCTAATATTGTTTTTAGGTGTTTTAGGTATGATAATGGGATCTGTATTTAGTATATATCAGAAAAATTCAAAGAGGGTAATAGCTTATTCAAGTGTTGCTCAAATGGGTTATATATTCTTAGGGATAGGACTTTCTAGTGCATTTGGTCTTGCAAGTGCCATGTTTCATATTATAGGACATGCATTTACAAAATCGGCTCTATTTTTATGTATAGACTCTATGAGGGAAAATACAGGTGATAAAATATGTGATTTAAGAGGGATTGGAAAAGAGATGCCTATAACTTTGGGATTATTTTCATTAGGAGCATTGTCTATGGTAGGAATACCTATACTTCCTGGATTTTTAAGTAAATGGAATTTATCTGTTGCAAGTATTCAAGCTGATAAGATTTATATAGTAACGTTTATACTTGTGAGTTCTCTTTTAAATATAGTGTATTATTCGCCTATTGTTATTAATGGTTATTTTGGAGAAGAAAATTTAAAAGGAAAAGTTTATATGTCTAAGGAAAAAAATATAAAAGAGATTATTCCTATTATGATGCTTATAGGTATGATGGTTTGTGTGGGTCTTTTTTCAAACTATATCATGAAGATTTTACTTACAGCTTGTGAGCAAATTTTTTAATCTATCGCTTTTGGATAAAGCGAATTTTATGTTTAAGAAAGGTGAATTTAAATGAAAAGTCTATTTATACTTTTTCCAATAATTATGCCGTTTGTTTTAGCTACACTTTTGAATATACTCAAGTTTAAAAATAAAAAAAATAGAAATATATATATAGCGTGTTGTGTTATATTTAATTTTATATTAACTGTGTATATTATGCATTCGGATATTGATATGAAGTTAGAAATCCTAAAGATAAATGAGTTTATAAATATATGTTTAAAGATTGATAAGTTGGGCGTGTTGTTTTCACTACTTGCGTCTAGTTTGTGGATATTTACTACTTTTTATTCTATGGAATATATGGAACATGAAAAAAATGAAAAAAGATTTTTTACTTTTTTTATACTTACACTTGGGGTAACTATAGGGATTGCATTTTCTGCTAATTTAATTACTTTATACGTATTTTATGAAATGCTTACATTGGTTACCTTTCCTTTAGTTATTCACTCTGAAAGTGAGGATGCATTTAAAAGTGGCAAGAAGTATTTAATATATTCTTTTGGTGGTGCTACTTTTGTTCTCTTAGGTATGATACTTTTATATAATATTAATCCTGATTTGAGTTTTACTGCTGGAGGAATACTTAATGGTAGTGTTGCTGGAAATGAGAAGATGATTCTTGTTATATATATACTTATGTTTTTAGGATTTGGAGTAAAAGCTGCCGTTGTTCCTTTTCATTCATGGCTTCCGGCTGCTATGGTAGCACCAACACCTGTAAGTTCTCTACTTCATGCAGTTGCAGTTGTTAAATCAGGTGTGTTTAGCATAATAAGAGTATCGTATTTTATATTTGGAGCAGAGGTTATGAGAAGTGTTGATGCTCATATATACGCAAGTATATTCGTTGTAATAACTATACTTATGGGATCTTTTCTTGCAATACACCATGATAATTTAAAGAAGAGGCTTGCTTATTCTACTATAAGTCAGCTGGGATATATAATTTTAGGTGTCTTAATGCTAAATGAAAATGCATTAATTGGAGGGATTTTGCATTTGGTAAATCATGCTCTTATTAAAATTGTACTATTTTTCTGTGCAGGAGCTATATATACAAAAAAACATATTAAGAATATATCTGATATGAAGGGGATAGGTAAGGAAATGCCTATAACTATGTGGTGTTTTTCAATAGCTTGTATTTCTTTAATTGGGATACCACCTACTAATGGATTTGTTAGCAAATGGTATTTGGCGTTGGGAGGATTAAATGCGAATAAGATAATGTTTCCTATAATACTTTTGTTTAGTGCGTTTTTAACGAGTATATATTTACTACCTATTATAGTGACTGCATTTTTCGAAAAAAATTATAATACAGAAATACAAAATAATGACCCAGGAATAAGAATGTTGTTCCCGATAGTATCTATAACAATTCTTGTGGTATTGCTAGGAATATTCCCAAATGTTGTAGTGGATTTCGTTCATAAAATAGTTGTAGAGTTAATATAAAGGAGGTTAGCTATGTATTTAATTATAATGATTATACTTCCGTTAATAGGCTCTTTGGTAGGATATATAGTTGGAAGAAAAAATGAAAGACTTAGAAATTTAGTGATATATATTATAACAGGTATGGAACTTTTGTTGGTAATAATGATGTATCCAATTGTTTCAAAGCAACCTATTGAGATATTTATACCTGATATAATGGGAATTGGACTTTATTTGAAAATGGATATTATGAGATATGTATTCGTATTTTTAACATGCTTTCTATGGTTTTTAACTACGATATATTCTACTCAATATCTTATAAAGCATAATCATAGAAATAGATATTATGCATTTTTTATGCTTACACTTTCAAGTACAATAGGTATATTCATATCTGAAAATATACTTAATTTATTTACATTCTTTGAAATGATGGCGTTTACATCGTACATGTTAGTTATACACGATGATGATGTTTATTCTCATGAAGCTGGAAGAATTTATTTAGGAATGTCAATAGCAAGCGGAATGATAACATTAATGGGAATATTATTATTATTCGATTATACGAATACATTAAATATATCTGAAATATCATCTGTAATAGATTCTATTGGAAGTATGAAATATACAATAGGTTTTTCACTTATGATAGGTTTTGCGGTTAAAGCATGTATGTTTCCGCTTCATGTATGGCTACCAAAGGTATATCCAGCTTCCCCGACGCCTGCAACAGCAGTACTTTCTGGAATACTTTCAAAAGCGGGTGTTTATGGAATAATGATTGTTTCAATATGTATAATGAAAAATGATAAACTGTTTTGTGAGGTTTTGCTTATACTATCATTTATGAGCATGTTCGTAGGTGGTTTTTTAGCAATATTTCAAAGGAATATAAAGAGAATATTAGCATATAGTAGTATGAGTCAAATTGGATATATATTAATGGGTGTTGCATTGATTGGGTTGCTAGGAGAACACAATGAAATGGCTATATATGGAAGCATGTATCATATTGTAAATCATGGATTATTTAAGGTTCTTCTTTTTATGGTTGCAGGTATAATATATATGATATTAGGTGAACTTAGTATAAACAAGATTAAGGGGTTTGGAAAGCATAAAAATTTATTAAAAGGGTTATTTTTAATAGGTATGTTAGGTGTTATAGGTATGCCAGGGTTTAATGGATTTATAAGTAAGACTATGCTACATCATGCTTTATCAGAGAGTTTTCATGGAAACAAAGCTATTCTTTTAGAAATTTTATTTACAATTTGTAGTAGTTTTACAGTAGCTTATCTACTTAAAATATTTGTAGCTATATTTGTGGAGCAAAACGATGAATTCAAAGGTCAATATAAAACCAAAATAAAAAAGAGAGCATTAATTCCTATGATTATACTAAGTATAAGTATAATATATGTAGCTATAAATCCTTCGTTTTTAATAAACATTATGAATAAAGATAATTTGTTTTTTGATATTCACTTAAGTGGAGATTTTGATATGAAATTTTATTCTATAGATAATATAAAATCGTCTATAATTACTATATTGTTGGGGGCAGGTATATTCATGTTATTTATAAGAAAATATCTGTTAGTTGAAGAATGTGGGTCTAGGGCATATAAAAACCCATCTCTTAATTGGGTTAACATAGAAAATGATTTCTATAGACCCGTTTGTAAATTAGTATATAATATATTATGTATAGCGTTTTCGGCAGTAGATACATTTGTTGTAAAGATTGTAAAAAATACTGATAGAAAGATAAAGAAATTTGCTAATATCGAAATGAGCAATATAAAGTATACTGATAATGGCAGCTATAAAGTTTCTGATATACCAAAGAAAATAGGTACTCATTTAAATAGTATAACCTATTCTGTATTTATAATAGGTTTTGTATTGGTTATAATAACTATTATATTAATAGTTATTTAGAACTGGTTTTATAAATGAAGCTAAAGGTATATAATAAAAAAATAGAATAAAAAAGGAAAACGGATAAGTGTGTCGAAAAGTAAAAGAAATAGTCGAAAAGTAAAGGGGATGAATTTATGAAAGATAAAGGAATATTATTAGAAACAGGCACTGGTGAAGTTGAAATATTGGAGTTTGCAATAAATAAAGAACATTACTCTATCAATGTTATAAAGGTAAAAGAAATACTTGAAGTAGACTATCTTACTAAGATACCTAATAGCCATCCAGCAGTGGCGGGTCTTACTTTGGTTAGAGGTGATGTTGTAACATTAATAGATATGAAGTATGTAATAGAAAAGAAAAATACAGACATTAAAAAATGTAAAGTAATATTATGTGAATTCAATAATATGAAGGTAGCATTTTGTGTTGACAATATATTGGGAATTCACAGAATAGGATGGGATCAGATTAGAAAATCGGAGAATGTAAATGAATCATCTTTGGTTATTGGAAATATAATATTCAATAATAAAATACTTATGTTGCTAGATTTTGAAAAAATAGTTATGGATATAAGTCCTGCTTCTGGAATAAGTGAAAAAAGAATGAATGATATTGAGGCTAAAGATAGAAGCAATGTGAAAATGATATTGGCTGATGACTCTCCTCTTATAAGAAAGGTGCTTAATGATACTCTTACTAAAGCTGGATTTAAGAATTTAAGATTTTTTGATGATGGAGAGCAGGCGTATAATTATTTAAGCTCAATATGTGATGAAAAAGGAGAAAATTTCATAGATGATGTTCATATTTTAATAACAGATATTGAAATGCCACAAATGGATGGACATACATTAACTAGAAAAATAAAAGAACATAAGATATTAAAGAGTCTTCCTGTAATAATATTCTCATCTCTTATAACAGAGGATTTAATGCATAAGGGTGAGTCTGTAGGAGCAGATGGTCAGATGAGTAAGCCTGAGATTGGCAAACTTGTAAATTTAATAGATGAGCTTGTAGTAGATAAATAATTAAAAAGGTTTCTAAATAAAAAAATGCGATATCATTTGATATCGCATTTTTTTATTGACAACAAAACTAAAATGATATAATATGTTAAATGATAATGATTATCGATAAGGATGAGGAGTGGTTTTGATGAGTATAGTGATATATGGTGGACATGACAGAATGGAAAGAATTTATATAGATGAAGCAAAAAAACATGGAGTAAAAGCTAAGGTGTATACATATGGCAGAAATGATATGACGAAGTCTATAGGAAAGAGTGATGGAATAGTTATATTTACAGATACTATATCTCACAAAGTTGCTAATACTGTATCTAAGGAAGCTAAAAAAAGAAAGATACCAGTAGTTGTCTGTCATAATAGCAGTAAGACATCTTTCAAAAATACTATGAAAGAAATGACGTGTTAGCATAATACTTATTTTGTTGACAGGTATTATCAATTAATATGGTTTAAATAAGAAATGATAATCAATGGTTATAGCTCATGTACGTCTGCAAGTTGTAGCTCTAGAAAAGATGACTAACTTTAAATTATATGTTTTTACATATTAAACTGACCCCTTAGAATAGATACAGGAAAAATGCCTGTATCTATCCTAGGGGGTTAGTTTTATTTCAAGATGACTTTATTGATTTGCTAATTAATCTTCTGTTTTTTTACTTCCTATACGAATTACTTCTTTCATTTTAGACATTATATGGTCATAACCCCCTTTACTATGAGGTATAGTGCAGTCAGAACAATCTTTAATATCGTTTTTATATTTAAAATTACCACCACATTTATCTTTTAGCATGTATAAAGGACAAAAACAAAATAGACAATTGAAATTTTTAGGATCTCTTACCTTGTGACATGGAAAGTATTCACACTTATTATTTTGAAAAAACTTATAATTTTCACTCATACTTATATCCCCCCCTAATAATATATTAATTATACAACAATTTCATATTATATGGTAATAAATAGTCAAGTAGGAATTTTTTATATTGATACTGATTCTAATTTACTAAAATATAGGTCTAATGTCATGTGGTTAAGAATTAATTATATTGGATATAATTAATTAAGTATGAATTTTATATACTACAACTGCATAAATTCATCAATTTATCAAGAAAGGAAGGTATCAATTGGCATATAATACTATAGACCTAATAGATAAAGCAATAGATATGGCACAAAGAAGAAAAGAAATATACATACAAATTGCAAATGATAATTCTGAAAACAAAGGGATGAATATAGTTGTAAATACTTTGATAAAAGGTTTAGAGAAAAATATTGATTGCTACAATAGATTAAAAAAATATATTGAACAAAATGAAGAAGTGTTAGAAGAAATTGATTTTTTAATATATGACAAAATTTTATTCTTAGTTAACCAATTTAAAAAAAGATTAATGAATCCAAAAATTTCAGATATTAAAAGTCTTCTGAAATTTTCTGTGAATTTAGAAAACGAAATATATGCATTGTTTATAGATATACAAGGCAGATTAGTTGTAAAAGAAGAAGATGCAAAAACTAATACATATAGACTTTTATCAAATGTTATAAAAGAAAAAGAAGAATATATTAAAAATTTAGAAGCATTTGCTAAAAGACAAGGCTAGCGGTATATAGCCTTGTTTTTATTTACACCAAACTAATGTTCTTGTATAATTTAAATAATAAGGATATATTTTAAATTAGTAAATTAAAAATAACAACAAATGGTATAATAAATAATATGAAAATTTAAAAAGAGGTGATTTTATGGATAAAAAAAACGAAAAAGCATTATTAGTTGGACTTAACATAACTAATGTATTTAAAAAAGAAGATGATATAGATATTGATGACTCTATGGATGAATTAGAGGAATTAGCTAAGGCTGCGGGAGCTGAGGTTGTAGAAAAGATAGTTCAAAATAAGGAATCTAGAGATGTTGCTTTATATATAGGAAAGGGAAAGTTGGAAGAAATAAAAAATTATTGTGAAAGCTTAGATGTTAATGTAGTTATATTTAATGATGAGCTTTCGGGAGCACAAATGAGAAATTTAGAAGAGTTATTAAATGTAAAGGTTATAGATAGAACAGCCCTTATACTTGATATATTTGCTCAAAGAGCATTGTCAAGAGAAGGAAAGCTTCAAGTAGAGCTTGCTCAGTTGAAATATAGACTTCCTAGACTTTCTGGATTTGGTAAAGAAATGTCAAAAACAGGAGCAGGTATTGGAACTAGAGGTCCTGGAGAGCAAAAGTTAGAAGTGGATAAAAGACATATATTAAATAAAATATCTGATATAAAAAAAGAACTTAAGGAAGTAAAGAAAAACAGAGAAACACAAAGATCTCAAAGACTTAAAAATAGCATACCAATAGTAGCTTTAGTAGGATACACTAATGCAGGAAAATCAACTCTTACAAATGAAATTATGAAAACTCATAAAGACTACGAAGTAGAAAAAGAAGTTTTTTCAAAGGATATGCTATTTGCAACTCTTGATGTTACTTTGAGAAAGGCAGCACTTTCTAATAAGAAAGAGTTTTTAGTAGTAGATACAGTTGGATTTGTAAGTAAGCTTCCTCATGATTTAGTAGATGCATTCAAAGCTACACTTGAAGAAGTTAGATATGCAGATTTAATAATTCACGTTGTAGATGCATCGAATGATAGTTATGATATTCAAATGAATACAACTCTTGATGTTTTAAAAGAGTTAAAAGCACTTGATAAGCCTGTTATAACTGCATTTAATAAGGTTGATAAGTTAGGATATGATGTAGATGCAAAAAAAGATGAGGATGTTTTATTTATATCTTGTAAAACTGGTTACAACATAGACAAACTTTTAGAAAAGATAAAAGAAAAAATAATTGGAAATCTTCATGATGTATCTTTGTTGATTCCATATAATAAGGGAGACGTATTTAATTCTATTAAAAATAAGAACAATGTGGAGGATTTTGAATATAAGGAAGATGGAATATTTGTAGCTGTAACACTTGACGATATGGATTATGGAAAGTATAAGGAATATGAGATAGATTAATATGGAGGATAAAATCGGTGTTGAGTTGGGAATGTATAGACAGCTTAGAAAATTTTGAAATAACATACTTGCTATATCAGGAAGGCAAAAATATAAATCAGATAAGCAGAATAAGAAATATGAAGATTGATGATGTAAATAGAGATATAATAAAGTACAAACAAATGTTGAACCAGATTAAGCAAAATAATAAGACTATTATAGACATACTACTTGAAGAAGATAAGAATTCAAGAATTGATATTATAAAATCATTAGATGAAAATGAATTAAACAATTTAAAAAAACTGTTGTATAAAAGAATTTTGATAGAAAAAAATGTAGATGATTTTATGATACTTCTTTGGATTTGTGGTGAACTAAAAGATTGTAGATTATTAGATATAGTTCATACATGCTCTAAGCATCCTCATGGAGGTGTAAGAAGAATGGCTTATTCTGCTATGGGTAAACTAGGATCAGATAAAAGCATAGATTATTTGCACAAGGGACTTATAGATGCAAAGCCACAGGTAAGACAATACTCTGCTAAATCCTTGTGCAAAATAGGAAATGAAACTACGTTAAAAAAGTTAAAAAATTTGATAAACAATCCGAATGAAAAAGAATATGTTAAAAGAGCTTTTTTAGAAGCTATAGATATTATTGAAAATAAAAATTGACTATTATCTTCATAAGCACTATTTAAAAAACATATATTAATAATATAAACAAAAACCCAGAAAAATAAGATCATATGATCTTATAATCTTAATTATAATTGATACAAATATAATATAAGGGGGAGTTTAAAATGCTTTTTAGAAGTTGTGCAGGAGGAATAGTTTTTTATGGAAATAAAGTATTGATATTAAAAAATGAAAAAAGTGAATGGGTATTGCCAAAAGGTATTATTAAAGGTGATGATGTTCCAAATAAAGTCGCTGTAGATAAGGTTAAAAATGAATGTGGAGTAGATACTAAAATATTATCAACTGCAGGTCAAACAAATTATGAATTCTATTCAATAAGCAGAAAAGCTCCTGTATGTAATGAAATAGTGTGGTATGTTATGGAATCAAATGATGCAAAATGTAATATAAATAAAGACTTGGGATTTATAGACGGTGGATTTTATAAAATAAAAGATGCATTAGAATTGATAACTTATAGTCAAGATAAATCTATTGTTAATTTATCTTTTAAAAAATACAAAAATTTAAAAAGAGAAATATAAGGATAGGTAGAATTAAACCTTAAATTTTAGGTTAAACTATATATGACTAAAATTTAAGGAGGCATACATGCATGGAAAATTTAAATATGAATGAATTAAAAGCAGTAGCATCTAGATGTAGTCAGTACAGTCCAATGGAAAACCAGTTTACATCATCTGTTGGAGAGAACGAAGAGAATTGTGCTAAGTGTAATAACTATCAAAATAATAAATGTTCTTTGGATTTAATTGATGAAATTAGAAGTAATATGAAGTAAAGTTTATATAACAAAAAACCTCATTTTTTTAAAAAAATGAGGTTTTTTGTTATATAAATTATTTAAAATAATATAATTAAATATAAATATATGAAAAAAATAATTGGCATTAAATAAAATAATACATATAAAAAAAATTTAAGTGTTGACGAAATTGGATTTAGGCAATATAATCAATTTCAAACAAAAAACAATATTTAAAAGTTTAGAAGGGTAGTAGTAAATAATTTCTATTTTCAGAGAGTGGATGGTTGGTGTGAATCCATAATAAGAGTTATTGAATCCGACCTGGAACTGCATAGGGGTCAAAACCTATGCCGGGATTTCCGTTAAAGATTAAAGACTGTATATACAGTAAAACAAGGTGGTACCACGTGGATATATCCCCGTCCTTGACTAACGTCAAGGGTGGGGATTTTTTATATAAAAAAATACTTATTATAGGAGAGTTGAGAAATGAATATAGATAAAATTTTAATGACACCAGGGCCTACAAATGTTCCTAAAAGGATTTTGAATAAGATGGCAGAGAATATGATTCATCATAGAACTGATGAGTTTGCGAATATATTTAAAGAATTTAATGAAAGACTTAAATATATATTTCAAACAGATAATACAGTACTTACATTTCCATCATCAGGAACAGGCGGATTAGAAGCAAGTATTGTGAATATGTTTTCTAAGAAAGATAAGGTATTGGTAGTGTCAATAGGTGTGTTCGGAGATAGATTTTCAGATATAGCAAGGATATTTGGTATAGAAGTTGATAAATTAGATGTACCTTGGGGAAAGGGAGTTGAAGTTGAGGATATAGAATCTAGATTAACTGATGAGCATAAAGCACTGATAATTACTCATAATGAAACGTCTACAGGGGCTAATAATGATATACGAAAAATAGGAAAATTCATGAAAAATAAAAAACAACTCTACATAGTAGATGCGGTCAGTTCTTTAGGAGCAATTGAAGTAAGAATGGATGAATGGAATATAGATGTATTAGTAAGTGGATCTCAGAAAGCTTTGATGTCGCCACCTGGACTAACATTTATAGCAGTTAGTGAAAAAGGATGGGAATTTAATAAAAAATCTGATATTCCTAAATACTATTTTGATTTTAAAAAAGCTAAAGATAGTATTGATAAAGAATTACCTCAAACTCCGTATACTCCTGCTGTATCGCTTATAACTGGAACGAATGAGGCACTAAAAATGATACAAGAAGAAGGTATTGATAATGTTTGTAAGAGGCATGAAAGATTGGCTTGGATGTTTAGAGAAGGTGTAAAAAATATGGGATTAGAATTTTTTGTAGATGAAAAATATCAATCTAATACTGTGACTTCTATAAAAATGAAAAATAAAGCTATTGATATAAAAAAGATAATGGAGGAAGAATTTAATATAGTAATAGCAGCAGGTCAAGGAAAATTGAAAAATGAAATTATAAGAATAGGGCATCTAGGATGCATTGATGAAGAAATGATAAATAGAACTTTGGGAGCATTAAAACAAGCTGTAAAAAAAATTTAGCTTAAAAAATTGTATATTGAATACTTAATACAAAATTGGAGGGGATTATAGTGAAAAATAAGGTTATAATTACAGAAATGATAGATCAAGAGGGAATAAAGATATTAAAAGAAAAAGTGGATATAGATATAAAAGTTGGTATTTCTAGAGAGGAATTATTAAGTATAATACATGAATATAACGCTATTATAGTTAGAAGTAATACTATTGTGGATAAAGAATTATTAAATAAAGCAATAAATCTTAAAATAGTAGGAAGAGCTGGGAACGGAATAGATAATATAGATGTAGAAGCAGCTACAACAAGAGGTATAATTGTAGCAAATACACCTCAAAGTAATACTATGTCTGCTTGTGAGCTTACTATAGGACTTTTGCTTGCTCAATCAAGAAATATACCTCAAGCTAATGGTGATACTAAATTGGGGAATTGGGGAAGAAATTCTTTTAAAGGGGTAGAACTTTATGGAAAAACTCTTGGAATAATAGGTCTTGGAAAGATAGGATCTTTAGTTGCAACTAGGATGAAGGCTTTTGGTATGAATATAATAGCATATGATCCATATATAACAGATGAAAGATTTGAAAAATTTAAAGCTATTAAAAAGGATAGATTAAAGGATTTATTACAAGAATCTGATTTTATTACTGTCCATACTCCTAAAACAGAAGAAACTATAAATATTATAGATGAAAATGAAATAAAGTGTATGAAAAATGGGGTTAGATTAGTAAATGCAGCTAGAGGTGGTATCATAAATGAGGATGCATTATTAAAGGGAATAAATGAGGGGAAAATTGCGAGTGCTGCACTTGATGTTCATAAGGTAGAGCCTTGTATCAATAGTAAGCTATTTGATCATCCAAATATTATAGTTACTCCACATATAGGTGCTGGAACTATAGAAGCACAAGAAAATGTAGGAAAAACAATAGCCAATCAGATTATAAATGGTTTAAATGGAGATATTGTTGCTAATGCAGTTAATCTTCCAACTATTCATAGAGAAGAACTTAAGTTGATTAAGCCTTATATAGAACTTGCAGAAAAACTAGGTAAAATATACTATCAAATTCATAATGAGCCAATTGAACTTGTAGATATTCAATATCATGGGAATATAGCTTCTCAGGATGTTAAAATGGTGACTATAGCTTTTATAAAAGGTCTTTTAGAACCTGTAATGAAGGAAAATGTAAATTATATAAATGCTCATATATGTGCTAAAAATAGAGATATAATTGTAAATGAAGGAAAGAAAAAAGAAAATTATAAAAATTATGTAGATTCAATGTCTATAAAAATAAAAAATAAAGTTGGCGAATTTACTTTGCTTGGAAGTTTATCTGCAAAAAAAGAAGGGAAGCTTGTTGAAATTCATGGATATGAAGTAGATGTAAACCCTAGTAGACATATGTTATTTATACAAAACTGGGATGTTCCAGGAGTAATAGGTGATATTGGAATGGTTCTTGGAAGAAACAATATAAATGTTGCGACTATGCAGGTTGGTAGAAATATAAAAGGGGAAAAAGCTTTGATGATATTAAATATAGATGAGGGAGTATCAAAAGCATCTATTGAAGATATATCAACGGTAGAAAATGTATTATGGGCTAAAGGGATAAAACTATAGGGAGGTATTTTATGAGAATAGGATATGCGGCATCTGTTGGAGAAAAAAGTATACTTGATAGTATGGAATTTGCTAAAATTAATGGATTTAATGCAGTGGAGATAAATATGAATATGAAGTGCTTTTTTCCTGAGAATTACGATAAGAAGGATATAGAAAATATAAAAAAATACAAGAAAGAAAATGATATAGAGATTACTATGCATGCACCTGAGGATATATTTATTTTAAATCTTCATGAAAAGGTTAGAAATGCAGGGATTGATAGATTGAAAGAGATTATAGAATTTGGAAAAAATATAGATGCGAGTAGAATGACTATACACATAGGGCCAACTCCTTATTTTACTTTGACGGATAATAAGTATTATTTAGATGATATTTATCATGAAGAATATAAAGAGATTTTAAAAGATTGTTTGGTAGATTTGAGTGATTATTGTGAGAATAAGATTAAACTTTGTGTTGAAAATTCTGGAAGATTCACTGAAAAATTATATCAAGATGTTTTAGATAATATTATGAACAAAAAAAATATATTTTTAACATGGGATATAGGTCATTCTTATTATGAAATTTACGATGAAATAAAATTTTTTAGAAAAAATATAGATAAAATTAAAACTGTTCATGTTCATGATGTAAATGACATAAGTGATCATCAAGTTGTAGGAGACGGAAAAATTGATTTTTCAAAGTATGTAGAGGATATAGGCTGTAAAGATAAGGTGTATATAATAGAGGTAAGACCTAGAGAAAAAGCTTTAAAATCATTAAAAAAATTCATACAGTTTATGGAAAAATAAAATTTTATTATTGACTAAATTAAAAGACTATTGTATCATTAGAAAATAACAAGTGAACGAAAAAAAGATAGAGGTTGCATTGTTTAATAGTACTACTTTGGAGTTAAGCACTATGAAGAAGTAGGAAAGGAAATAATGCCGAAGCTTTACAACTGATGCTTTAAGGTTGTGGGGTTGGGGTTGCGTATAATATATGCAACACTGTCACAAATATTTATTTGTGGGGAGCTATCATTCAAATGGAAGTAGGCAATTAATACTATTTGGAAGGTGTTAATTTAATGTATTGCTTATTTAACCTTGAGTGAAAACTCAAGGTTTTTTTGTTTTGATGGACTCTTCTCCAAAAAATTTCGCTTGTACTAATAAATTTTAGGAGGAGTAAAAATGAGAAAAAGAGGATTTATTTTAATTTTAACTTTTATGTTGTTTTCTTTATGTATGAATTTCGGTTTTGCAGAGGAGCTAGACCCTGCTCAAGTTAATGCCGATAAGTTCGGATTATTAACTTTATTGCCACCTTTAGTTGCTATAGTTCTAGCATTTATAACAAAGAATGTTGTGTTATCTTTATTTTTAGGAGTGTTTTCGGGAACGTTTTTAATTAGTCTTAATGGTTCAAATTTTGTAATGGCTTTATTTAATGGATTTTTATCTATAATAGATAATGTGTTATCGTCTTTAGCAGATCCGTGGAATGCGGGTATTATTCTACAGTGTTTAACTATAGGGGGGCTTATTGCACTTATAACTAAAATGGGTGGAGCTAAAGCTATAGCGGAAAGTCTTGCTAAAAGAGCTAAATCTCCTAAAAGTGCTCAAATATTTACTTGGATTTTAGGGTTAATAGTATTCTTTGATGATTATGCAAATGCACTTATAGTAGGACCTATAATGAGACCTGTAACTGATAAAATGAAAATATCAAGAGAAAAGCTATCATTTATAATAGATGCAACGGCAGCTCCTATAGCTGGTATTGCCATTATATCTACTTGGATTGGTTATGAGATAAGCTTAATAAAGGATGCTTATGCAAGTATAGGTCAGCAGGTAAATGCTTATTCTGTATTTGTATCTACTATTCCTTATAGATTTTATAATATTTTAATTCTTGTATTTATAGTTTGTACTGCTGTATTTTTAAGAGAGTTTGGACCGATGCTTAAATGTGAGAGAAGAGCTAGAACTAGTGGAAAAGTTCTAGGTGATGAAATGGATTCTAAGTTTGTAGAGGAAAGCAAAGAAATTCAACCTAAAGAGGGAATTAAGCTTAGTGTATGGAATGCTATAATTCCTATAGGTGTTTTGATATTTGCATCTTTACTTGGATTTTATTACAATGGATACAATACTATAATTGGTGGGGACGATGCTGCTTTAATAGAGATATTAAAGAATTCTCCTATGTCATTTGCAGCTATTAGAGAAACTTTTGGAGCATCTGATGCTAGTGTGGTTTTATTCCAAGGAGCGTTGTTTGCAAGTATAGTAGCTATTGTAATGGGTACTAGTCAAAAAATATTTAAAGTTTCAGAAGCTATTGAAACTTGGGTAAATGGAATGAATGCGTTAGTTATAACAGGAGTTATATTATTGCTTGCATGGTCTTTAAGTGGTGTTATAAAAGAGCTTGGAACTGCTAAGTTTTTAGTATCTGTATTATCTGGTGCTATACCTAAGTTCTTACTTCCATCTATAATATTTGCACTTGCAGCTATAATATCTTTTGCAACAGGTACATCTTATGGAACAATGGGTATACTTATGCCTCTTACTATACCTCTTGCGCATGCTATATCTCCAGAAGCTTCATATATTATAATGAGTGCTGGAGCTGTATTAACTGGAGCGACTTTTGGAGATCACTGTTCACCTATTTCAGATACAACTATAATGTCTTCAATGGGAGCAGGATGTAATCATATAGATCATGTTAATACTCAACTTATATATGCACTAACAGTAGGAGGTATATCTATAGTATTTGGATATTTACCAGCAGGACTTGGAGTTCCTGTATATTTAACTCTTCCAATAGCAGTTTTAGCTGTAGTAGGAACTGTTTATTTTGTAGGAAAACCTGTAGAGGATACTGAGGCTGTATCTTTAAAGGATGTAGCTGATTTATAAATACTAGTGGTTGAGCGAAAAAATGACGTGCATTGAAATACATTTCAATGCACGTCATTTTTAGTTTGCGTGTTTAAATTTGGAAATGTAAAAAAATAGGAAGTTATAAACGTTTTTTATTGTGTATATATGTGTTATAATATAGAGGTTGTTACATGAAATTGTAAGATATAGACAACAAAAGGAGAGAAAAAATATATATGGATGCATTTTGGAAATCTACATATGACTCAACAAGTTTTAATCTTTATTCAAAGAGTCATATAACTACATTGATAATAATAGGTTCTATTATTTTAGGAATGTTTTTAATGAGAGAGCATATACAAAAAAATAGAAAAAAAGTAGGATTTGGTATAGGAATTATGCTTATTGTTCAACAGTTTCTTATGTATTCTTGGTATATAACTTCTGGCAATTTCACATGGCAAGAATCTCTACCTTTATATTTATGTAGGATAACGACTATTTTATGTATTATAATGGTTTTAAGAGAAAGTTATGCTTTTTTTGAAATTGCTTATTTTTGGGGAATGTCGGGAAGTATTATGGCTTTGATAACGCCTGATCCTGGGTTTGAATTTCCACATGTTATGTTTATACAGTTTTTTATGGGTCATGGAGGAATGCTGATATCTGTATTGTTCATGATGTATTTTTACAAATTTGAACCAAAACTATCATCGCTTAAAAAAACTATAAATTGGACAATAGTTTACTTTGTAGGAGTAGAGATGGTAAACTACGCTATAGAAGCTAATTATTCATATTTAAGAAGTAAGCCACTTAGTAAAAGTCCACTTGACTACTTGCCACCTTATCCATATTATGTGCCTATACTTGCTATTATAGCTATAGGTATATTTTCACTATGGTATATACCGTTTTATATAAGAGATAAGAAAAGCGAAATGATAAAACAAGAAGAAGAAGCTACTAGCTATTAATATAAGTCTGTTGATTATTTAATCAACAGGCTTTTTCATATCCATTATTTGCCCGAAAGCTAAGAATTCTAATGCTCCATCCTTTTAGGGTTAGAGCTAAGAACTCTATAGCTTCTGGATTAGTTCAGCTAAAAATTCAGTTGGAGTAAAAATTCCACCTGAATTAAGTTTCACTTTATGCTAAAATTTTAGAATAGGATAAAAAATAGGAGGATTTTTATGATAGAACAATACAAAACTATACATGAATACGGTCAAGATGAAGTTATAATAGAAAAATCTAGATTCATAGGATATGCAAAACCTGTTGAAACTGAAGACGAAGCGAGAGAATTTATAAATGAAATCAAAAAAAAACACAAGGATGCAACTCATAATGTATGGGCGTACACAGTAGGAATGAATATGGATATTCAAAGATATAGTGATGATGGAGAACCATCTGGAACAGCTGGAATACCAACTCTTGAAGTTATAAAAAAAGAGGATTTAAGAAACGTAGCAGTAGTTGTTACAAGATATTTTGGGGGAATTAAATTAGGAGCAGGTGGACTTGTAAGAGCGTATACAAAAGGAGCGAAAGTAGGTCTTAATGCATCTAAGATAATAGATAAAATTTTATACACTGATATAAGATTTAAAATAGACTACACTCTTTTAGGCAAAGTCCAAAATGAACTTATGAATTTGGGATACATAATAAAAGAAATATTATATGAAGATATGGTTACAATAGTAGTATACTCAAAATTAGATGAAGTAAACTCAGTAAAAAACAAAATAATAGATATAACAAGTTCGAATGTTGAAGTTGAAGAAAAGGAAGATTTTTATTTATCTAAATACAATGATGAAATACTTTTAGATTAAACTTTAATTAGGTATAAATCCTTGTGACAGGAGGAATATTATGGATGTAGAAAAATTAAAAGAAGAAATGATCAAAATGAAAAAATGGGCAGTCGTAGGAGCTACAGATAATAGAAGTAAATATGGATACAAAATATTTAAAAAATTAAATGATAAGGGATATATAGTTCACGGAGTTAACCCTAAATACAGTGAAATAGAAGGATATGAAATATACAATTCTATAAAGGATATACCAGAGAAGGTAGAATGTGTTAGTGTAATAGTTAATCCGAAAATATCAAACGAATTGCTTGATGATATATCTGATCTTGGAATAAAAAATGTATGGTTCCAGCCTGGAAGCTTTGATCAAGATACGATAGATAAGGCTAAAAAACTTGGAATTAATATAGTTTACTATGATTGCTTATATGTAGAATTAGGATAGATATAAGAAAACACTACTTTTTTGGAGTAGTGTCTTTTTTATGAAAACCTTTTTTGACTTCGTAAACTCCCATTACAAATAAGAATACTCCGAATATTCTTCTTAAAAAATCTGAATTTAAATTAGACGATATTTTAGAGCCTAAGAAAGCTCCTATTATTCCAAATGATACTATAGGTAGTATAACTTTATACTCGACATTCTTATTCTTTATATGAAAAATGAGTGCAAATATAGTCATTGGAATAGATGCCAATAAGTTTACGCTTTGAGCCATCTTTTGGTCTATAGAAGTTAAGAATAATAAAGAAGGTATAAGAATTGTTCCTCCACCTATACCCATACCACCTATAATACCGGCTAAAAGCCCTATTAATATAAGCATTAAAACACCATCCTTAATGAAGCTATTATCATAAAAAATCCAAATATTAATCTAAGTTTTGGGCCTGAAAATTTGTTTAAAAGCCTAGCTCCAAGGATTCCTCCAACCGTAGCTCCTATAGCAACCTTGTAGGTAACGTTTAAATTAAATATTCCACTTCTTATGTAGATAAATGAACTGGTAAGTGTAAAAAATAATATGATACTAAGAGCAGTAGCATGAGATTTATGCTCTTCTATGTCAAGTAGATTATTAAGAGCTGGAACTAATATACTTCCACCACCAGAACCAAATATACCATTTACAAATCCTGTTACAAAACCTATTAATATAGTCTTTATATTCATATTTTATCACCAGTATTATTTTTAACATAAACTACAAAATATATTTATGATATAATTAATTTTATCGGAAAGATAAAAATTCAGTTGGAATAAAAACTCCGTCTGAATTAAATTTCGCTTTATGTGAAATAAATTAGTAAAGTTGACTATACTAAAAACAGAATATGAGGAAAGGGGTAGTGTAATGTTGACGATGGAACAAAAAATAGAAAAAACTGTAGATTGGTTAAGAGAGCAAGTAAAAACATCTGGAACTAAAGGATTAGTAGTGGGGATTTCAGGAGGAATAGATTCAGCTCTTGTTGCTTGTTTGATTAAAAAGGCGTTTCCAGATAATTCATTAGGAGTTATAATGCCCATAAAAAGCAGCCCAAAGGATAGAGAGGATGCTTTAAAGGTTGTTGATGCTTGTAAAATAAAATATTTAGATTTAGATTTAACTGAGGTTCAATCTAAGTTATTCGATATAGTAGTTGATAATATGAAAGATAATGATATATATAATGAAGATAACACTAGAATATCTGATGCTAATTTAAGAGCTAGAATAAGAATGAGTACTCTTTATACAGCAGCTAATAACTTAAACTACATGGTAGTTGGAACTGATAATGCAGCTGAGGTATATACAGGATACTTCACTAAGTATGGAGATGGAGGAGTAGACATACTTCCTATATCTAACTTAACAAAGAGAGAAGTTTACGAATGGTCAGAGGTTTTAGGTGTTCCAGAATCAGTTTTAAATAGAGCTCCATCTGCAGGTCTTTGGGAAGGACAAACTGATGAAAATGAGATGGGAACAACTTATGATATGATAGACAAGGTAGTTAAGGGAGAAGAAGTTCCTGAAAAGGATAAGGCTATAATAGATAGATTACATAGTAGATCAGAGCATAAAAGAGTTATGCCACCAAAGCCTCCTGTATTCTAATTTATTTACTAAAATGAGATTTTGTGTTAAAATTACAGTGTTTAATGTTGAAATTTAAGGAGTGAGAAATATGGGACGTATAGGAAATATAATTAATAGAAAAGGTAAGCAAGATGCAAAAAGAGCTCAAGTATTTACAAAGTATGGAAGACTTATAACTGTTGCAGCAAGACAAGGTGGAGCAGATCCTGAATATAATGCAGCTTTAAAAACAGCCATAGATAAGGCTAAAGCTAACAACATGCCTAATGATAATATAGATAGAGCTGTTAAAAAAGGTGCAGGTGGAACTGAAGGAGATAACTATGAGGCTGTTGTGTACGAAGGATATGGACCTGGTGGAGTTGCAGTTATAGTAGAAGCTTTAACTGATAACAAAAACAGAACTGCTGGAAATGTAAGATACTACTTTGATAAAAACGGTGGAAATCTAGGAACTTCAGGATGCGTTGGATTCATGTTTGATAGAAAAGGTCAAATAATGATAGGTAATGAAGGAATAGATGAAGAAGAATTAATGGATGTAGCTTTAGAAGCTGGTGCTGAAGATTTCATAACTGAAGAAGATGGATTCGAAGTATTAACAGCTCCAGAAGATTTTAGTGCTGTATCTGATGCTTTAAAAGAAAAGGGATATGAATTTATAGCAGCAGATGTTAAGATGCTTCCTCAAACTACTGCAAAGCTTGATGGTGAAGATTTAGTTAAGTCTATGAATAAGATGATAGATATGATGGAAGATGATGATGATATACAAGAAGTTTACCATAACTGGGAAATGGAAGAGTAGAGATTAACCCCCCTTTTAATTTTAAGGGGGATTTTTTTATGATTAAAGCCAAAAACGAGGGTCATTTAAATACTACTAGAGTAGGTGAGATAGAACAAATGAAAAATATAGATCTATTTAATAATTATATGAATAAGTATTTTCCAAAATTAAAATTATAGTTACCTAGATTTCGTACAAACGAAATCTGGGTTATTTTTTTAGGGTCTGAGGGTTATTAAAAACTATCTATACAAATACCGCGAATACAACGATATTTTGAATATAACTAAGATTTTATCTTATTAATATTCCTAAAATTCGAGAAACTCCCTACGGTCAAACACTCAAATTTTTCAACGGAATATTAAACGATAAAACCTAAGTTATATTAGTCAAAATATCTAAAAGTATTCACTAACATTTGTATAGACAGTTTTAATATTAGCAACTCTATTATAAATTAAAACTTCATCCCCTATTTTTACCATAGAATAAAAGACAAAAAAATAATACCATATTCTTATAAAAGAATTACCATTCGACAAGTACTCTAAAATAAGAAAGGTGGTATTATTTATGAAAAGCTCGGAACTGAAAAACTATCAGCAAATTTATTTAAAATGGATAGTTTCCCTGACCAATCTCAAATTAATATTCTTTTAAGGCGAATGAATGCTACAAATATATCTCAATTTGAAGATATTCATAGTAAACTTTTCAAAGAAAAAAAATCAATCTGGATATCAGTTATCAGCTGCTTTGGCAGGAAAAAATGCTGAAACAGTTGCAATGTATCTCGATTCTGGAAATGTCCATTGCTCACATAGATTCAAAGACCTTCTAAATTTTTCTTTGGAAAAATATAGAGAACAATTGAAAATAGGTAAGTTAATCATACGCGGAGATAGCGGATATGGAACTGAGGAAATAATAGATATGGTATCCTCTATATCAAAATTAAAATTCATTATAAAAGGATACTCTTCTAAAACAGCAAAAAACATTGCAAAAACTATAGACATATCAGATTATGCTCAAGCAGATAAATCTGCTAGGGTATATGAGATTCCAAACACTGTTAGGAATAGGATTATAATAGTTCAAATACTAACAAAACAAGGAAGATTTAAATACTCTCACCTTATCACATTAG